>CAJOIG010000082.1 GCA_905234575.1 uncultured Oscillospiraceae bacterium | reverse complement strand
GCACAACCGAATATGGGGGAATTCCCGAGTGGCCAAAGGGGACAGACTGTAAATCTGCTGGCAATGCCTTCGGTGGTTCGAATCCACCTTCCCCCACCAGAAAACAGCTCTTTTGTCGGTAGACAAAAGAGCTGTTTTCAATGAAGCCGCCCCATACGGGGCTAGAGAAGAAATGAAGACGCTGCGCTAATGAAGAAATGGGGCGGCTTCGCTTCATGAGACTCTGCTTGCTGAGCCGTCTTCATTTACGAGCGATAGCGAGGTCCTTCATTCGGGCGAAGCCCGTCTTCATCTAACACTTTTTTCAGAGGTGTGACTTTATGCGAAACGACCAGCTTTCCAGTCAATCCATGGACTTTGCCGTTTCGATCATCAATCTTGTAAAAGTCCTGAAATCGAAGCATGAGTCTGTCATCTCCAACCAAATCGGGCGCTCCGGAACCTCCATCGGCGCCAACATCCGTGAGGCACAGTATGCTCACAGCAAAGCCGACTTTATCGCCAAGTTGCAAATAGCGTTGAAGGAGGCAAATGAAACCGGGTATTGGCTGGAGCTTTTGTATCGCACGGGCTATCTTGACGAGGCAACTTATAGGACGATGGATTCGCAGTGTGCATCGATTCGTGTAATGCTGATTGCCTCCTGCAGAACGGCAAAAAGCAGCCTTAAATCACAGGACAACAGGGAACCTCTATGAAGATCCACATCCTCGTCGGTCCCGGGAGCGGGAAAACCACGCTGGCGAGCCTGCTGAGATGGGCCGACAAGTACCCGAGAGAGAACCTGCCGGAGATCCGAAAAATCCTTGAACCGCATGCAGAGAAACTGCTATATTGAACTATCGAACGAAACGAGCGAGGACGCCCATGTACGAGAGAAAAGAGATCACCCCCGCGCAGCTCGAGGAGCAGCGGGGCTACTGCGAAAGGATCCGGGACCGCCTGGCGGACCGGCCCCATCTCGCTCTGGTGGAGACCTACGGCTGCCAGCAGAACGAATCCGACTCCGAGATCCTGCGGGGCTGGCTCATGGACTGCGGCTATGGCCTGACAGATGACCCCGGGCAGGCGGACCTCATCGCCGTGAACACCTGCGCCGTGCGTGAGCACGCGGAGCTGCGGGTCTTCGGGAACGTCGGCGCGCTGAACCACCGCAAGGCGAAAAACCCGGACCTCATCGTCGCCGTCGGCGGCTGCATGGTCCAGCAGGCGGTGGTGCAGGAGCGCCTGCGAAAGTCCTTCCCGGTGGTGGACCTGGCCTTCGGGCCCCACGAGCTCTGGCGCTTCCCCGAGCTTCTGTGGCGCACCATGGAGCGCCGGGAGCATCGCAATCGGAAAAGCCAGCGCCGCCTCATCGCCGCGCAGCCGTCGGACGGCGTTGTGGCGGAAGGCCTTCCCCGGCAGCGGGACGGCGGGATCAAGGCGTGGCTGTCCATCATGAACGGCTGCGACAACTTCTGCACCTACTGCATCGTGCCCCACGTCCGGGGCCGGGAGCGCAGCCGCCGCCCGGAGGACGTGCTGGCGGAGGCGCGGTCCCTCGCCGCCGCGGGCTATAAGGACATCACCCTCCTCGGCCAGAACGTGAACAGCTACGGCAAGGGCCTCGGCGGGGACGTGGATTTCCCGGAGCTCCTGCGCCGGATCGGGGACATACCGGGGGATTTCGTCCTGCGCTTCATGACGAGCCACCCCAAGGACGCCACGGAAAAACTCTTCCGCGCCATGGCGGAGACGGAAAAATGCGCCCACCACATCCATCTGCCCGTCCAGTCCGGCTCGAGCCGCGTTTTGCGGGCCATGAACCGGCACTACGACCGGGAAAAGTACCTCGACACCGTCGCCATGGCCCGGAGCATCCTGCCCGACCTCGTGCTGACGACGGACATCATCGTCGGCTTCCCCGGGGAGACGGAGGCGGAGTTCGAGGAGACCCTGTCCCTCGTGGAGCAGGTGCGCTACGACGCCATGTTCACCTTCATCTACTCCCCGCGGACGGGCACGCCCGCCGCCGCCCTGCCGGACCCGGTGTCCCGGGCGGAGAAGCAGGTGTGGTTCGACCGGCTCCTGGAGAGCGCGAACCGCATCAGCGCGGAAAAGCACGCGGAATACGTCGGGAAGACCTGCCGTGTCCTCGTGGACGGCGTGACGAACGACCCGGCGCGGAACCTCTCCGCCCGCACCAAGGGCGGACGCCTCGTGCATCTCGCGGGGGATCCGGCCCTCGTCGGGCAGTTTACGGACGCCGAGATCACCGATTCCTCCACCTGGGCACTGTTCGGAAAGGCCGTATAGTCCCTTCGACGACAGCGGCTCGTGTATAAGCCCACAGAAAGAAAGAAGGACGAACAATGGCCGAGCTGACGCCCATGAAAAAGCAATACAACGCCATCAAGGAGGACTTCCCGGACTGCCTGCTGTTTTTCCGGCTCGGGGACTTCTACGAGATGTTCGACGACGACGCCCGCACCGCGTCGAAGGAACTCGACCTCGCCCTGACCACCCGGGACCGGGGCAAGCCATCCAGCGAGCAGACCCCCATGTGCGGCGTGCCCTACCACTCCAGCGAGGCGTACATCGCCCGGCTCATCGCCAAGGGGTACAAGGTCGCCATCTGCGAGCAGCTCGAGGACCCCGCCGCCGCCCAGGGCATCGTGGAGCGCGGCGTCATCCGGGTCATCACCCCCGGCACCGTGACGGAGAGCTCCATGCTGGAGGAGGGGCGCTCGAACTACCTCTGCGCTCTGTGGCTTGACGGCGGCGCTTCGGCGGCGGCCTTCTGCGACGTCTCCACGGGCGAGTTCTGCGCGGCGGCGTTCTCGTCGGACGGCACGGCGCATCTTCTGAACGAGCTCGGCCGCTTCGCGCCCAAGGAGGCAGTCCTCTCCGCCGGAGCCATGAAGGACCCGGAGCTCACGGCCTTCCTGCGAAAGCTCGACATCCTCCCGGAGGACGGCGCGGCCCGGTTCGACCCGGAAAGCTGTGAGGACCTCGTATGGGAGCGCTTCCATGAGCGGGTCGGCCCGGCGGAGACGCTGGCGGCGGGCGCGCTTCTCGGCTACATCGTCGAGACGCAGAAATTCGACATCTCCCACATCCGCGCCCTGGACCGCTTCGGCGACGGGCGCTACATGGAGCTCGACTACACCACCCGGCGGAACCTGGAGCTGACGGAGAACCTCCGCACCGGGGAAAAGCGCGGCAGCCTCCTCTGGGTGCTGGACCGCACGAAGACCCCCATGGGGGGACGTCTGCTGCGCTCCTGGGTGGAGCGCCCGCTGCTCAATCCCACCGCCATCCGCCGCCGCCTTGCCGCCGTGAACGAGCTCGTGCAGGCCCCCGTCGCCCGGGCGGAGCTCATCCGCACGCTGCACGACATCGGCGACATCCAGCGCCTCATCGGCCGCTGCGTCTACGGCACGGCGAACGGCCGGGACCTCATCGCCCTCGCGAACTACTTTGCCCTCCTGCCCCGCTTAAAGGAGCTTACCGCTCCCATGGAGAGCGCCCTGCTGAAAAACACCGCCGGGATGGACGAGCTGGCCGATCTGCAGGCCGACATAGCTTCCCTCATCGCGGAGGAGCCCCCGTTTTCCGTCCGGGAGGGCGGCATCCTGCGGGACGGCGCGGACCCGGAGATCGACCGGCTGCGCTCCATCCGGGACAACGGCTCGCAGATGGTCCTGGACCTGGAGACCCGGGAGCGGGAGCGCACCGGCATCAAAAAGCTCAAGGTGGGCTACAACAAGGTCTTCGGCTATTACATCGACGTGCCGCGCTCCGCGGGGGACGCGCCGCTGCCCGACGAGTACATCCGCAAGCAGACCCTCGTCTCGAATGAGCGCTATTTCACCCCGGAGCTCAAGGACCTCGAAAACACCCTCCTCGGCGCGAAGGACCGCATCGCGGACCTCGAATACCAGATCTTCGCCGCCCTGCGGGACCGGGTCGCGGCGCAGGTGGAGCGGGTGCAGGCCGCTGCCGCCGCCGTGGCGGAGCTCGACGCCTTGACCTCCCTCGCGGAGGTCGCCTTCCGGAACCACTACGTCATGCCCGAGATCGACCTGAGCCGCGCCCTGGACATCCGGGACGGCCGGCATCCCGTGGTGGAGATCGCCCAGAAGGACACGCTGTTCGTCCCGAACGACACCTTCCTGAACGACACGACGGACCGGGTCGCCATCATCACCGGACCCAACATGGCGGGCAAATCCACCTACATGCGCCAGACCGCCCTCATCGTGCTCATGGCGCAGATCGGCTCCTTTGTGCCGGCCCGGAGCGCCGTCATCGGCATCACGGATCGGGTATTCACCCGCATCGGCGCGTCGGACGACCTCGCGAGCGGGCAATCCACCTTCATGGTGGAGATGGCGGAGATGGCGAACATCCTGCGCCACGCCACAGGCGCGTCCCTCCTCATCCTGGACGAGATCGGGCGGGGCACCTCCACCTTCGACGGCATGGCCATCGCCCGGGCGATGCTGGAGTTCTGCGCGGACAAGCGCCGCCTGGGCGCGCGGACCATGTTCGCCACGCACTATCACGAGCTCTCCGCCCTGGAGGGGAGCATCGACGGCGTAAAAAACTACAACATCACCGCCAAAAAGCAGGGCGGGAACCTCATCTTCCTGCGGAAGATCGTCCCCGGCAGCGCGGACGACAGCTACGGCATCGAGGTCGCGAAGCTCGCGGGGGTGCCGGAGGCCGTCATCAAAAAGGCCAAGGGCTATCTCGCGGAGCTGGAGGCGGGCCGGATCGAGACGCCCGTCTCCGCTGCGCCCGCGGAGGACCAGGTGAGCCTGCTCGACATGGCGGGCTCGGCCCTCGCCGCGGAGCTGACGGGCCTCGACCTCAACACCATCACGCCCCTAGAGGCGCTGAACCTGCTGTACAAGCTCAAGGCCATGGCCGAGGGCCGGTAAAATAATCTGTTCGGAGGAACCGCTATGAGCCGCATTTATACCTCGGTCGACGAGCTGATCGGCCGCACGCCCCTGCTGGAGCTGACGAACATCGAGCGGACGGAGGGCCTCGGCGCCCGCCTGCTCGCGAAGCTCGAATACCTCAACCCCGCCGGGTCCGCGAAGGACCGGGTGGCGAAGGCCATGCTGGACGACGCGGAGACAAGAGGCGTGCTGAAGCCCGGCGCCGTCATCATCGAGCCCACCTCCGGCAACACCGGCATCGGCCTGGCGTCCGTCGCCGCCGCCCGGGGCTATCGGACCATCATCGTCATGCCCGAGACCATGAGCGTAGAGCGCCGCCTGCTCATGACGGCCTACGGCGCGGAGCTCGTGCTCACCGAGGGGGCCAAGGGCATGGCCGGGGCCATCGAGAAGGCCGAGGAGCTCGCCGCGGAGATCCCGGACAGCTTCATCCCCGGGCAGTTCACAAACCCCGCGAACGCCGCCGCCCACCGGGCGACCACGGGACCCGAGATCTGGGAGGACACGGACGGCGCGGTGGACATCTTCGTCGCGGGCGTCGGCACCGGCGGCACCATCACCGGCGTCGGCGCTTACCTCAAGGAGAAAAAGCCCTCGGTGCGGATCGTCGGGATCGAGCCCGCCGGGTCGGCGGTGCTCTCGGGAAAGCCCGCCGGGCCCCACGGACTCCAGGGCATCGGCGCGGGCTTTATCCCCGATGTGCTGGACACCGCCGTGCTGGACGAGGTCGTCCCCGTGACGGAAGAGGACGCCTACGCCGCGGGACGGCTCCTGGGAAAGCGAGAGGGCGTGCTCGTGGGCATCTCCTCCGGCGCGGCGCTGCACGCGGCCATGGCGCTGACGAAGCGCCCGGAGAACGCGGGAAAGACCGTCGTGGTCCTCCTGCCGGACACCGGCGACCGCTATCTCTCCACCCCGATGTTCTCTTGAAACACGAACAAAACGGCCCGGCTGTCGAAAAAGGACAGCCGGGCCGCTTGCTATTCGGTTTGATCATTCCACGAGATCCGCGAACACGTACCCCGTCTGGCCGTTGTAGGTGACGCGGTACCAGTCCCCCTCCATGCCGGAGGTGGGAAGGGTCGTCCCGCCCTCGGCAAGGCCCAGGACGTCATAGTCCGTGCCGGGGCCGGAGCGGACATTGGCGTTCACATAGAGGGTGACCGTGTCCCCCGCGGGGGCGGCCGGGGCCGCGGTGGGGGCGGGCGTCGCCGTCGCCGTCACGGGCGCGGGCGTCGGCGTGGCGGGGTTTTTCACCTCGATGAGCGTCTCCGTGATGTACAGCGTCTCGCCGTTGTAGGACACCTGGCTCCAGCCCTCGTGGGTACCGGTGCGGTGCAGCTCCGTGCCGGCGGGCAGGTTCACCGCCACGGGGAAATCCATGCCGGGGCCGCGGCGGAGGTTCGCGGTGGTGCCGATGATCGTGACGGTGTCGTCCCGGTGGTCCACCTCAAAGCCCGCGGGCAGGGGCGAGGCCGTGGGCGTCGGCGTGGGCTGGGTCAGGGTCAGGTCAGAGTTCAGCACGAAGCCGTCCCGGCCCCCGAAATCGACGCGGGTCCAGCCGTCCGTGACGCCGGTGCGGATGAGCTCCTCATCCCGGGCCGCAGTGCCGATGATCTCATAGTTCTGGCCGGGGCCGGCGTAGATGCGGACCTGGTCCGCAACGGCGTAGGCCACGCCGCTGGCGTCGTTTACCACCGGGCCGGTGTTCACGGGGGGCGCCGTCTGGGGCACAGGGGTGACCGCCGGGGGCGGCGTCGGCGTCGCGGGGACGGGCGTCGCCACGGAATCCCCCGCCGCGATCACATGGACCGCCTCCGCCGGGGTGGGGCTGGGCGCCGCCGTCTCGGACACGGCCACCGCCGTCGCCGCCGGGACCTCCGGAGCGCGCGGGCGGACGATCGCCCGGACGATCAGGATGAGGCCGATGAGGAGGACCAGCGCCGCCGCGGCGATGACCGCGATGAGCTTCCAGTTCTCCGCGAGGAAGGAGGCGTCCCTGCCCGGGAACGCGCTGCCCCGGTCCGACCAGGTGGGGACGGTCTTCTTCTCCCGGGAAGGGAAGGTCCGCGCCGTCTCCACGGGCCGGGGCGTCTCCACGGGCCGGGGCGTCTGGCGGAGCTCCCGCACGCGCTCGTTGACGACGGCCTCCGCGGTGTCGCAGCCGCACTTGCCGCAGTAGCGCGCGTTCCCCACGAGGAGCGCGCCGCAGCGAGGGCATGTTTTCAGAAATTTCATAGTCATTTCTCTCTGTCCTGGTACGATGGGTTTACTTTCCGCCGCCGAGGATGTGGACGACGCCGTCCTCCACCCGCAGGGCGCCCTGGCAGTACAGGGCGAGGGCCTTCGGCAGGAGCTTCCACTCCGCCTCCTCCGTGATGCGCCGCTGAAGGGTCTTCGCGGTGTCGCCCTCCCAGACCTCCACGGCCTGCTGGAGGATGATGGGTCCCGC
>CAJOIG010000081.1 GCA_905234575.1 uncultured Oscillospiraceae bacterium | reverse complement strand
CCGTCAGGATGCGCCGGGCCGCGCTTCCGGCGTCCTCCCGGGAGCGCCCAAAGGCGATGGCCAGCGCCGCGCAGCCTCCTTCGGGGAGATGCGCCTCCAAAACCATGGGGCCGAGCATCTGCCAGCCCTGCCCCCGCCGCAGGGTCAGGGGCATCGTGGCCCGCAGGCACAGCCACAGCTCGGGCAGAGAGCCGCGGGGAATGCGGCGGATATACACCGCGCCGTCCCGGACCGACGCCTCGAGCCCCAGCCGCCAGTAGGCCGGGTGCGCCCGCCAGTCCGCCTCCCGGGCCAGCACCGGCTCGAACCGGAGCGTGAGACGGCCCCGGCTCGGCCCCGAAATGCGCCGCAGCTCGCCGTTCTCCCCGGAGGCAGCGGCGATAGAGGTTGACATAACACTGGTCCCGTAGGGCGTCGTGAAGGTCAGGACGCCGCCCGCGTACCGCCAGGGGCGGAAGGCCGCAAGCCGCCGCGACGGCAGGGCCGGGCGGTCGTTCACCGTGAGCTCGAGCCCGTCCGGAGCGTACAGGAGCAGGCTGCCGCTGCGGGCGGCGCAGGTCCCGTCCACCCCCGCGGTCAGGGAATACACCCCGTTCGACAGCGGGAAAAACACCGGGCTGTCCGGGGCATAGCCCGGTCCCTCCAGGGCGAGGGCGGGGCTTTCCTGCCTCGTCTCCGGGGGCCGGGTGAGGGGGCTGAGGTTCCGACGCAGCAGGGGTCCGCCCAGGGGGACGCGCTCGCACAGCAGCGGGCGGAACGCGCCCAGCGAGGGGTCTCCCATGAAATACTGCCGCAGGACGCCGTCCTTCAGGCAGTTCGCCGCCGCGCACAGGCTCATGCCCAGGTGGTGGCTCATGAAGCTGCGGACGGCCTCGCCCTCGGGTCCGGCCCGGCCGGGGGTCAGATCCAGGGCCTCGAAATGCCCGAATTCCCCCCAGACCCCGGCGCGCTTGAGACGGCGCAGGTTCCGCACGGCGGCCTTTGGGTGGACGCAAAGGGCGAGGAAGCTGGCGTATGGCGCGACGACGAGCTCCCCGTCCATGTCCCGCCGCAGAGCCAATGCGGCCGCACCGTGGGCCTTGTAGCGGTAGTCCATGCCCGCGTCCAGAGAGTAGAAGCCGCTCTCGGAGCTGCCCCAGGGGGTCTTCGACGGCGGCACGGCGCGACGGCGCTGGGCGTAGACGCAGAAGCGCCCCGTCTCCCACAGCAGGGAGCCGCGCACAAGCGGGAGGAACAGCTCCGGCATGAGGTACTCGAACATGGAGCCGGACCAGCTCGCGAGGCCCCGCCAGCCGTCCAGCGAGAGCTGGGCCCGGCTGAGGCTCTGCCAGTGCCGCAGGGGGACCTCGCCCCGGGCGCAGGCGATGTAGCTCGTCAGCCGCGCCTCGGAGGCCATGAGGTCGTAATGCCCCGGGGAGAACCGCCCGGTGGCCGGGTCCAGGCCGATGTGGAACAGATGCCGCTTCTTATCGTACAGCGCGCCCAGATCGATGCCGTCGGCAAAGGCGGTCACGCGCCGGGCGATGGCGTGGAAGCCGTGGGCCTCCAGGCCCCGTCCCGCGGCCAGCAGGCAGGCGCAGAGATTCCCGCTGTCCACCGTGGAGACATAGGCGGGCTCCAGCGGCGCGCAGGTGGCGGTGTCGTACCAGTTGTAGAGATGCCCCTTCCAGCGGGGGAGCTTTTCTATGGTTGACATAATATTTTCGATCAGGGCGGCAGCCTTTTCGGGCTCCGTCAGCTCGAGCTCCATGGCCGCGAGGGCGGAGGCGATGGCAAGGCCGATGTTCGTAGGCGAGGTCCGCCGCGCCGCGCCCTTGGGCGGCTGGATCTGCACATTGTCCGGCGGCAGGAAGTGGTCCGGACGGGCGCAGTTTTTGTCGAAGTACTCCCAGATGGACTTAGCGCAGCCCAGAAGGAAGGAGCGGTCGCCGTCGCTGAGCTCGCTCACGGTGCGGAGGGGCCGTCCAAGCGCGGCGGCGAGGCCGGGCATGGCGAGCCAGACGATGCCCGCCGCCTTGCCGATGGGATGCGGCGCGAGGAGCACCAGCGCCAGGCCCAGAAGCATGGACAGCCACAGCCCGGCGGGAAGGCGCGGTCCTTTTTCCGACTGGGCGGCGGTGGTCCATTGGAGCAGCTGCCGGTGGGATACGCCGAGACGCCACAGGGCGAGGCAGGCCGCGCCGAGGTCCGTGAGCGCCTCCCAGGGGAGCAGGATCAGCCGGGTGAGAAACCGCGCGAGCGATCCGCCCACGCCCCGCAGCACGCCGCTGCGTACCCGGAGCCTTGCGTCCCGGGCGGGCAGGAACAGCCCGGCGAAGGCGCTGTGGACGGCGTCCGCGCCGAGGCAGAGCAGCGCCGCGAGACCGGGGACCGGCGCCTCCGGCCGCAGAAGGGAGAAAAGCAGGCAGAAAAGCGCCGCGGGAGCGACGAGACTGCGCCGCAGGTTGTCGAAGATGTGCCAGCGGTCCGCGGGATGCATGTCCCGTCCGGCGGACCCGAGGAAAATGACGTTCTGCCAGTCCCCGCGCACCCAGCGGCTCTGCCGCCGGAACCAGGAGAAGGCGTTCCCGGGCTGGGTGTCCGTCAGCTCCACATCCCCGAGAAAGCCGCCGCGCAGGTACGCTCCCTCGGGGGTGTCGTGGCTGAGAATGGTGTTTTCCGGGAAGCGCTCCTCCAGGCAGGTCAAATATGCCGCGGCGTCCAGGATCCCCTTGCCGGAGAAGCCCCCGTGGCCGCAGAGGTCGGAGAAGAGCTCGCCCGTCGGCGCGCCGTAGGGATCCGTGCCGCCCTGCCCGGCGTAAAGGCGGGCGAAGTCGGTCGCAAGGGCGCTCTCGAGCTCCACGCTCATCCGCGGGTGCAGCAGGCCGTGCCCCTTCACGACCACGCCGTTTTTGACGACGGGGCGGTTCGACGGGTGCATGGCCGCGCCCACGAGCTGCCGCGCCGCCCCCGGCACCAGCCGGGTGTCGGCGTCGAGGCAGAGCACATACCGGGCGTGCAGGTCCCCGCGCTCCCCGGCGAGGCAGCGCAGGGTGCTGGGACGGCCCTGGGTCAGGCGGCAGAGTTCGGTCAAAGCGCCGCGCTTGCGCTCCCAGGGCGTGAAGACCCCGTTCGCTTCGTTTCGGACCGGGTCCCGGGTCAGAAGATAGAAGCCGCCGCCCCAGCGGCTGTTCAGCCCGGCGATCGCGCGGCGGGCCGCCTCCAGGCGTGGGTCCTCCGGAGACGGCGCTTCGGCGCTGTCCGGCAGATCCGCCAGCAGCGCGAACAGCAGGTCCTCTCCGGCGTCCCGGTTCGCCAGGCGGTATTCCTCCAGCCGCCGGGCAAGCGCCGGTCCCGCCTCCTCGTCCGTCAGGAGAGCCGACACGGCGCAGACCGTCCGGCCCTGGGGACCGAGCCCGTCCCGCAGCTCCAGCCGGGGCAGCCGCCGGGGACGCACGAAGCGCAGGAGCAGCCGGTCCAGCACGGACCCGACCAGCTCCGACGCCGGCAGCAGGACGAGCAGCGCCGTTCCCCACGCACCGGAGAGCCAGGCCGCCAGCGCCGCCAGCAGGAGCGTCGCCGCGATATGGACCGCGATGTAGCCCCGTCCCGTGCGGTCCGGGCCGGGGCAGAGGGTTTCGTGCAGGTCCCGGTCCAGGGCGGTGCGGGCCTCCTTGCGCGGGGTGGTCCCGTGCTCTCGCGCCAGACGCTGGCATTCTTCCCGGTACATGGCCCGGGTCGCGTCGTCCATGCGGGGGTAGACCGGGTCCTCCCGCAGCAGCTCGTCCAGCGGGTCCGAGTGCTCCAGCGCGTCCGTCAGATCCAGCTCCGCCAGGGTCCGCAGGCTTGTGAAAAGCTCCCCCGCCATGGGCGCGTCCACGCCTTCCGCCAGCGCTTCGATGAGGGCCATCCGAAGGGCCGCGCCGAACAGCGCCGCCTCCGTCTCCGGTAACTCCTCGGTCCGCCGGGCCCCGGTGAGGAACTCCTCCACGCGCTCCTCGGTGATCGGCCCGGCCTCCACGAGCTGCCCGCAGAGGCAGACGAGCGCCGCCCCTTCGGGTGCGCGGCGCAGCGAATCGCCGCGGAGGCTTCGGAAGGCCGCCATGGCGAGGCTCCCCTCCCGGCGGGAGAGGTATTCGTTGTCGGCGTACCACGCCGGGGCGTCCGGGTCCCGGGAAAGCCGTGCCACGCGCTCCATGGCGCGGCGAAGCCGGCGCGCGGTCCGCCGCCCGGAGACCGCGCCGGTGATGGGGATGCTCCTGGCCGCTTCTTCGCCCCATCCGGCCAGGCGTTCAGTTTTAACAGTTTCCATACCGGTCATTTTTCCCAGCCGTCCGGAAGAATATACCGCCGCCTGCCAAGAAAAAATGCTTGACAGCTGCCGCGGTATCTGGTATGATGGGCAGGCTGTAAAGGCATTTTCCCAGACAGGAGGTGCGCCATGGGCGAGGATACCATCGATCGGGCGCTGCTTCTGGACTTTTACGGCGAGCTGCTGACCGAAAAGCAGCGCCGGTACTGGGACCTCCACTGGAACGAGGACTACTCCCTCGCGGAGATCGCCGAGTCCGAGGGCCTGAGCCGCCAGGGCGTGTGGGACATCCTGCGCCGGGCGGAGCAGAACCTCCGGGAGGTGGAGCAAAAGACCGGCCTCATCCGCCGGTTCCTGGACCGCCGGGATGAGATCGAAGAGATCCGCCGGGAGCTTTCGGAGCTCCTGCCGGACGACGAACGCAGCCGGGCGCTTCTCGCGCGGCTGCACGGACTGATGTGACGCTATGGCATTTGAGAGCTTATCCGAAAAATTAGGCGGCATCTTCAAAAAGCTGCGCGGCAAAGGCCGCCTGTCCGAGGCGGACGTCAAGGCCGCCATGCGGGAGGTCCGCATGGTCCTGCTGGAGGCGGACGTGAGCTACAAGGTCGTGAAGGACTTTGTGAAGACCGTCTCCGAGAAGGCCGCCGGGACCGAGATCCTCGAGAGCCTTGATCCCACCCAGATGGTCATCAAGATCGTGAACGACGAGCTGACGTCGCTCATGGGCGGGCAGGCCGCGAAGCTGAACTACGGCCCGAAGGTCCCGAGCGTTGTCATGGTCGTTGGCCTGCAGGGCGCGGGCAAGACCACGAACACCGCGAAGCTCGCGGCTTTCGTGAAGAAGCACCAGAACAAGCGCCCCCTGCTCGTCGCCTGCGACGTGTACCGTCCCGCCGCCATCAAGCAGCTCGAGACCGTCGGCGCCCAGGTGGGCATCCCGGTGTTCCAGAAAGGGCAGATCGACCCCGTGGACATTGCGAAGGCCGCGGTGGAGCACGCCCGGATGCACGGCAACGACGTCGTCTTCCTCGACACCGCCGGCCGCCTGCACGTGGACGAGGCGCTGATGGAGGAGCTCAAGAACATCAAGGCCGCGGTGTCCCCGGCGGAGATCCTCCTCACCGTGGACGCCATGACCGGCCAGGACGCCGTGAACGCGGCGTCGGCCTTCGACGAGGCCCTCGGCATCACCGGCGTCATGCTCACGAAGATGGACGGCGACGCCCGCGGCGGCGCGGCCCTGTCCGTGCGCGCGGTGACGGGGCAGCCCGTCAAATTCGTCGGCATGGGCGAGAAGCTCGACGCCATCGAGGTCTTCCACCCGGACCGCATGGCGAGCCGCATCCTCGGCATGGGCGATGTGCTCACCCTCATCGAGAAGGCGGAGCAGGCCGTCGACCAGAAGAAGGCCGAGGAAATGGCCGAGAAGCTCATGAAAAACCGCTTCACGCTCCAGGATTACCTCGAGCAGATGCGGTCCCTCAAAAACATGGGATCCATGGAGGACCTGATCGGCATGGTCCCTGGCCTGGACGCGAAGCAGCTCAAGGGCGCGAAGATCGACGAAAAGGCCATGGCCCGCACCGAGGCCATCATCCTCTCTATGACGCAGAAGGAGCGGGACAACCCCTCCCTCCTGAACGCCAGCCGCAAAAAGCGCATCGCCGCGGGCTCCGGCACCAGCGTCGTGGAGATCAACCGCCTTCTGAAGGGCTTCGACGCCATGAACCAGATGGCAAAGCAGATGGCCGGCACCAAGAAGGGCCGGCGTATGGCAAAAAAAGCAGGAATGTTCGGTTTCTGATTTTTTATAAAAAACAACTAACTTTTGGAGGAAAACACAATGGTCAAGATTCGTCTCAAGAGACAGGGCGCGAAGAAGGCGCCGTTCTATCGCGTCGTGGTGGCGGACAGCCGCTCCCCCCGTGACGGCCGCAACATCGAAGAGATCGGCACCTACGATCCCATGGCGAAGCCCGCAAAGATCGACATCGACCTCGCGCGCGCAAAATACTGGATCGCCTGCGGCGCCCAGCCCACCGACACCGTGCGCGGACTTCTGAAGGCGGCGGAGGCCGCTCAGCCCAAGGCCGAGGAGCCCAAGGTCGAGGAGGCCGCCCCCGAGCAGGCGGAATAAGCCAGAGGCTATCCCCATGAAGGAACTCCTGACCTACATCGTGCAGAGCCTTGTAGACAATCCGGACAAGGTCACGGTGGAAGAGAAAGCGACGGACCGGGAGACCGTATTCGAGGTACGGGTCGCCGACGGCGATATGGGCAAGGTCATCGGGCGCCAGGGACGCATCGTGCGTCAGATCCGGGTGCTGATGAAGGCCGTGGGCCAGCGCCGGGGCAAGAAGGTCTCCGTCGAGATACTGGATTGAAAAAGCAATATTTGGAGGCGGGTCGGATCGTAAACACCCACGGCGTCCGCGGCGAGGTCAAGATCGAGCCATGGGCGGACGAGGCGGCGTTCCTGACCCGCTTCCGCCGTTTTTATCTGGACGGAGCGCCGGTGAAGGTCCTGTCCTGCCGGGTCCATAAGACCATGTGCATCGCCGCGCTGGACGGCGTGGACGACGTGAACGCCGCCCAGGCGCTGAAGGGGAAGGTCCTCTTCATCGACCGGGATGACGCGCATCTTCCGGCGGGTACGGTGTTCCTGCAGGACATCCTGGGCGCCGAGGTCGTGGACGAGGAGGGGAACACCCTCGGCGTCCTGGCCGAGGTCATCCCCGAGCCGTCGGCGTCGGTGTACGTCGTCCGCGGCGAGCGGGAGATCCTCATCCCCGACGTCCCCGCGTTCATCCTCGACAAGGACGCGGATCGGGGCGTCGTCACCGTCCGTCTCATCGAGGGAATGTAAATGCGAATCGACATCCTCACCCTGTTTCCCGACGCGGTGAATGCTATGATGTCCTCCTCCATCCTCGGCCGGGCCGAGAAGAAGGGCGTCATCGAGATCAACTGCGTGCAGATCCGGGATTTCACCACCAACAAACAGCAGCAGGTGGACGACTACCCCTACGGCGGCGGCTGGGGCTGCGTCATGATGGCGCAGCCGCTGAAGGCCTGCCTCGACCATGTGGTCGCCGAGGCGGGGGAGCGGAAGCGCCGCGTCATCTTCATGTC
>CAJOIG010000080.1 GCA_905234575.1 uncultured Oscillospiraceae bacterium | reverse complement strand
GATGCCCGGCGGGCCCATCAGCAGGACCGGTCTCTGC
This sequence comes from uncultured Oscillospiraceae bacterium, assembly GCA_905234575.1. GTDB lineage: Bacteria > Bacillota > Clostridia > Oscillospirales > Oscillospiraceae > CAJOIG01. Next base: position 7,393 of record CAJOIG010000080.1, on the reverse strand, counting down.
CGCACGGCGGGGATGCGGTATTGGCCCAGCGCGTCCCGGCTGAGATAGGCGCGCAGGGTGTTGCGGATCTGCTCCTTGGCTTGCTTGATGTTCATAGTATGTCCTCACAGTTCCGGAAGTTCCTGCAGGATCTCTTCCTGCCAGAATTCGTCAAAGCTCTCGCGGGGCCTGCGCCAGGGCAGGTCCGGCATGATGCGGATGGCCCAGGACGGCATCTTCACCGACAGCGGCGGCTCCTCCAGCAGGATGAACGCGACCTCGTAGTCCGGGCGTTTCGTCGGGTAAATGCCCATGCCGTCGGTGAAGTACAGAAGGCCGCGGAGATTCGCGAAGCTCCCCTCTTTGACGAGCCTGTCCACATGCTCGAACACCGGGCGAAAGTCGGTGGCGCTGCCGCCCGAGAGGGTCAGGTCCTCCATGTAGCGCCGCAGCTCCTCCAGGCTCGTGATCTTCCGGTCGGAGCGGAGCTGATCGTCGCACTGCAGGATGTGGATGTTGAGCTTGCGGGTGAAGCTGTCGGTATTGCGCAAAATGGCGTAGGTGCTCGCCAGAAATTCCCGCACCAGCAGGCCCGAGGTGGACATGGAGGTGTCGATCGCGATGACGAAGTCCTCGATGCGCTTTTCCTCGCGGGTCTCGGGCGGCTCGATGAGGGGCATGTTGCCGTAGCGCGTGAGCCCGTAGGTGTAGTAGATATAGTCGAAGGCGTCCCCGTCGGCGCGCAGGACCTCGCGCGGGGCGGCAAAGCGGCGCAGAAATTTGCGGTAGTCCACGTCGTCCCGGGCCGCGACGGAGAGCTGCTCCGTCATGCCCTCGCCGCCGGAGCCCTGCTCGGCCACGAGGCTGTCCAGCGCGGTCCGGGCGCGGGAGGCGGCGTCCTGCCAGGCCCGATCCTGGCGCTCGCTGCGTTCTCTGTCCCGCTTTTCCTCCAGATCCCAGAGCCCGTGGTCGTCCATGGCGAAGAGACGCTGGAGGCTCGCGATCCTGTACGCCGGGGGCCTCTCACGGAGAAGTATCCGGTAAATGCCCTCGGCGCTTAAAACCTTCATTTCGCGCCGGCACTCGGAGAGGAAGAGCCCCTTCGCGGGGACGGCCTTCTCCGCGAGGCAGGCGTAGGGGAGGGCGTCGATCACGCTCTCCACCGCGGCGTCGCAGGCGAGGTCCCAGAGGACGGCGTCCCGGCCCCGGCGCTTGGCGAGGTGGCGGAACATACAGTGCAGGACCGTGTGCAGCGTGAGGCGGGAGGCGAAGCGCTCGCTCCTGAGAAAACCGGAGGCGAGGTAGGCGGCGTTATAATACAGGTTTTCCCCGTCGGTCGCGGCGCCCGTCGTCACGCCGTCCCCCGACTGGGGGACGAGAGCGCAGAGCGGCCCGCTCAGATAGGGCAGGGCGAGGCAGAGCCGCGTCCGGCCCGAGAGCAGGATATCCCGCCCGACGGCGGAAAGATTGTCGTTGTCCATCTATGGCTCCCTCCCTGAGGGAGCTGTCGAGCAAAGCGAGACTGAGGGAGTATCCCCAGACGCTTAAGTCGAGCAGACTCCTTCCGCCCCAGTTTGCGAACTGGGGCACCTCCCTCAGAGAGGGAGGCTTGTTAAAGTTCAAATTTCTTAGCGCGTCCCGACGCGGGACTTTGGCGGCGCTTTTCCAGCAGCATAGCCGTCGCCTCGGTATAGCGCAGGCTCCGCGACTCGTCCAGGGCCGCGTCCAGGGCCGCGCCGTTCGGCTCGCCGAGGCCGAGCAGCAGGCGCAGACCCTCGCCGTCACGCTGACGCAGGGCGTGGGACAGGGCCGCGCCGAGCCGCTTTCTCAGGTACGCCGCGTAGTCCTCCCGCGCCCGGTCGGACAGCTCCGCCGGGTAACGCAGGCGCAGATACGCGAGGCGCAGGGCGCTCTCCTCGTCGTGCTCGGCGGCGAGATAACCCTGCCAAAGACGGTCAAAGTCCGGGACCGCGAGCGCCTTGTCGCGGAAGATCTGGTGATAGGCGTAGCCCCCGCCGCGGATATGCATTTGAAAATAATGGGCGGGCTTGTTCTCGGTGAAGTCCTCAAAATACGCGGGGAAGACGAGACAGAGCGGCGCGCCGCCCTCATGGATCGTGACGGTCAGCTCCTGCGGGAGGCTGCGCACGATCGAGGCCAGCGCCGGGCCCTGGACGGGGGAGAGGCGCGTGAGCTCGAGGCGGGAAAAGCTCCGGCAGTTCATAAAGCTCGCGCTGCCGGTGGTGAGAAGCGTATCGTAAAAGCGCAGCGTCTCCATCGAGCGCAGGTTCATGAAGGCGTAGTCCCCGATCTGCCTGAGCGTCCGGGGCAGGGAGAGCTCCGTGATATTGCGGTTGTCCCAGTCCTCCGATTCCGCGCCGCCGAGGATCACGACCTCTTCGCCGTCGACCGGGGCGGCCCCGCAGGCGAGGGCGCGGTCGGCGAGCGCCGTCACCGGCAGGCCGAAGAGCTCCTCCGGCAAAACGGCGCGCCGGTCGCAGCTCACCGCGCGCAGGACGGTGACGCCGTCCGCCTCCCGTCTCACGGTGAGACGCCAGTTTGTCAGACCTCTGAGCGTTTCCAGGGACGATACCCTCCCTCACGGATGATTAGAAAGCAGTGGAAAAAACGGAATAAATGGGTTATAATGAAACTGCGGCGTCATTCTGAGGCACGACGCGGCGAAGAATTTTCAAGATCCTTCGCTGCGCTCAGGATGACAAACAAAGGCGCTCAGGACGACAAACAAAAGCGCTCAGGATGACAAACAAAGGCGCTCAGGATGACGCGGAACGATCCTCCCGCCGCGGGCGGGGCCGGAAGTCGCGAAGATCGCGGAGATCGACACCCGTGAGCTGCCTGGCGAGCCAGAGAAAGAAGAACAGCACCAGGATCGGGATCACACAGGAGGTCACGATCATCACGGCCAGGGTCTCAACAAAGCGATTCAGAACGGCGGAGGCCCGTTCCGTCAGACTCTCCTTCGTCTCGGACAGCTTGCTGAGAAGCGAGGACAGCACGCCCGTGTCCTCCGCCTCGGCGAGAGCGGCGGTCTCGCCGGACAGTTCCTCCGCCGAGGAGATGGCGCTGTCGATGGACTGCTGATAGGTGGCGTAGATGAGGTCCGAGGTCCGGATGCTCAGCGGGATGACGCAGAGAAGCGCGAGGCTTGCCAGCAGGAGCTTAACCCCCTGGCGGTCCATAAAGCGGGGATTCCAGAAGCGCCCCCCGATGAACAGCGCGCACGACAGCGGGATCAGAGCCTTGAACACCCCCAGCGGGATGATGCACAGCAGATACTTCTCCGCGTAGAGCACGCAGAGGATCAGCAGAAAATATTCCGAAAAATCCGCCAGCTTCTCGGCGATCGGCGTGGCCGTGTCGCCCGGGATCGCGGAGAGCCCCGCCGAGGTCACGGTGGACGCGGCCATCAGCTTCAGCACGGTCTCCGTCTTGTCGTCGAGGGACGCGGTATAGGCCGTGTAGCGCTCCGGATCGGAAAGCGTGCCCGCGGCGGGGCCGAAGGAGAAGACCGCGAAGATCACGAGAGCCAGACATACGGCGATTCTGGATAATATCCTGTTCATGCTTCCTCCTGTTCATAAAACGGGCACGGCGGGAGAGCGCGGCTGAGGCGCTTCCCTGAACGGTTTAGTCGAAAGATACTGTATTTTAACATAACTTGTCGGACACTTCAACACTCTGTATGTGTATAAACGGTAAAGGAGGTCTCCATGAAAAAACTGCTTCCGATTCTGCTGATCCTGACGCTGCTGCTCGGCCTGCTCATATCCTGCGTAAGAGCTCCCGCCGCGCCGACAGCGACCCCGACGCCCGCTGCGACCGCCGCGCCGATGCCGACGCCGGAGCCGACGCCCGAACCGACGCCCGAACCGACGCCGGAACCGACGCCCGAACCGACGCCGGAGCCGACGCCGGAGCCGACGCCGGAACCCACGCCCGAACCGACGCCGGAGCCCACGCCGGAGCCGACGCCGGAGCCGACGCCCGAACCCACGCCGGAGCCGACGCCCGAACCCACGCCGGAACCGATTCCGGAAGCCGCCGGGCTTGAGGAGACCGCGGCGCTTGAGCCGGAGGAGGAGAGCGCCGACGCCGGGGAGCCCGCCTTTGCCGAGCTCATCGAGGGCCAGGCTTTTGCTGTCGCCATGGCCTTCCACGAGGGGCATTACTTAAACGGCGTCACCCCGTCGGACCCTGACTTCCTCTGGGACGCGACCGGCTGGTATGTCGCCTGGCTCCACCGCACGCAGATGGTCAGCATGCTCACCGAGGACGAGGTGAGCGACTTCCAGCGCTCCCTCGGCAACCGGGACGGGGACGTGATGTCGGTCGAGTGGCTGGAGGCTGTGCACGGCGTCCGCGTCCTGCGCAGCTCCGACGGCGCCGCCTTCTACAGCTTCCCGGACCATATTGCCCGCATGGAGGAGCTGCTGGGCCAGACCATGGAGTTCCGTCTGGAGGCGGACGCGCCCCCGGAGGCCGTCGTCACTCTGCGGCAGCACTACGCGCTTGACTCCGTCGCCGAGCGGCGCTATGAGCTCAGCTTCATCCGCAACCGCGCACCGAAGAGCGCCTTTGCCTACAGCCTGCGCAACGCCGTCGCGCCCGATCCCGGCCCCGCCCTGGACGCGGCCCTGGACTTCGACTGGGACGGCCTGATCGCGGCAAACTCCCTGAAAAGCATCCTGTCGATCTATCCCGCCGTGAAGATCCGCAACACCTATGACGACGGCATGCCGGTCTGGATCTTCAACAGGGACGGCAATCTTTGCATCCTGCGCGGGAACGACGACTATGTCGAAGGGCAGTATCGCGGCTGCTGGTTCGACTGTGAGCGCGGCAAAGACGGGAAGATGCGCGCCGTCGTCTCCGGCTTTGACCCGAACGCGGGGAATCCCGAGGTCCGCGACGATTACATCACCGAATATCTCGAGGGCGCGGCGATCGTCCTGCTCGACAAGGTGGACGGCGATCTCATCCGCACGCACTTCACCTTTGTCGGCGACTGGCTCCAGGACGTCGCCTTCGACCGCGGCACCCTTGTCCTGCGGGAAATGAGCCACCGCATCGACGAGACCTTTGACCCCATCGTCAACACCTTCACCTATGACGAGCAGCCGCCCGCCTTCTCCTTCCTGGACGGCTGGGACAGGCCCCTGCGCCATGTGACGCTGGTGTGGGAGGACTGGTACGGCGGCGGCCCCAATGTGCGCCGCGAGACGGTTGAGCTTCCGGCCGACTGGGAGTACGTGCCGGCCGAAGGCCGCTGGGGAGACTACACGATCTACATGAACGAGGGCTACACCCAGCCCTACTTCTACCCCGGCGACAACATCGACTACACGCTGTACCTCACGACAGCGAAAGGCTGAGAAGAGTGTGGAGTGTGGAGTGTGGAGTTAGGAGTGTGGAGTTAGGAGTGTGGAGTTATGGAGTCGCTTCGCGACAATTAAAATTGTCCCCGAAGGGGACACCGCAACTCCACTCTCCACACTCAAAACTCCAAACTCTAAAGTCTTGTGCTTTCCGCAAAATATGCTATAATATCCAGGCGTTACACCAGACTTCACCAGAAAGGTACAAAACCATATGCTTGAACTGAAGAACGTCTGTTTTGGCGTCGAAAACCAGGACAGCGCGAAAGAGATCATCAAGGACGTGAGCTTCGTCGTCCCGGACGAGAAGTTCGTCGTCATCACCGGACCCAACGGCGGCGGCAAATCCACGCTCGCCCGCCTCATCATGGGCATCGAGAAGCCCCGCTCCGGCCGCATCCTTCTGGACGGCGAGGATATCACCGACCTCGGCATCACGGAGCGCGCCAGGCTCGGCATCAGCTTTGCCCTGCAGCAGCCCGTGCGCTTCAAGGGCATCCACGTGGTCGACCTCCTGCGCCTGGCCTCGGGCAAGCAGCTCTCCGTCAGCGACGCCTGCGAATACCTCTCCGCGGTCGGACTCTGCGCGCGCGACTACATCAACCGCGAGGTCAACGCCAGCCTCTCCGGCGGCGAGATGAAGCGCATCGAGATCGCCACCGTCATCGCCCGCGGCACCACGCTCTCCGTCTTTGACGAGCCGGAGGCCGGCATCGACCTCTGGAGCTTCCAGAGCCTGATCCAGGTCTTTGAGAACATGCAGAAGCGCAGCCACGCCTCCATCCTTATCATCTCCCATCAGGAGCGCATCCTCGAGATCGCGGACTCCATCATCCTCATCGCGGACGGACAGGTACGCGGACACGGCGGCAAGGACGAGATGCTGCCCGAGCTTATGAAGAGTACCGTCCCCGTCACCTGCAGCCGTATCCTGGAAGGGGGCGTGAACCATGCTCAGTGAGATCCAGAAGCAGCTTCTGGCGGAGATCGCGGACCTGCACAAGGTCCCGGAGGGCGCTTACAACATCCGCGCCAACGGCGAGGCCGCGGGGCGAAACTCCACCGCGAACATCGAGATCACGTCCAAGACCGACAAGCCCGGCATCGACATCCGCATTAAGCCCGGCACGAAGAACGAGAGCGTCCATATCCCCGTCGTCCTCTCGCAGAGCGGCATGAAGGAGATCGTGTACAACGACTTCTTCGTGGGCGACGACTGCGACGTGCTCATCGTCGCGGGCTGCGGCATCCACAACTGCGGCGACCAGGACTCCGCCCACGACGGCGTGCACTGCTTCCACATCGGCAAAAACGCGAAGATCAAGTACGTCGAAAAGCACTACGGCGCGGGCGACGGTCAGGGCAAGCGCATCATGAACCCCCGCACCGAGGTCTATATCGGCGAGGGCAGCAGCGTCGAGATGGAGATGGTGCAGATCAAGGGCGTGGACGACACGAAGCGCGAGACCGTCGCGAAGCTCGAAAAGGGCGCGCGCCTCGTCGTGCACGAACGCCTCCTCACCCACGGCGAACAGCGCGCCGAGAGCGACTATACCGTGGAGCTCAACGGCACGGACTCGAGCGCCGACGTGGTCTCCCGCTCCGTCGCCAAGGAGCGCAGTCATCAAATCTACCGCTCCCGCATCGTGGGCAACGCCCTCTCCACCGGCCACACCGAGTGCGACGCGATCATCATGGACGAGGCGAAGGTCCTCGCCATCCCGGAGCTCGAGGCCAACAACATCGACTCCGCCCTTGTCCACGAGGCCGCCATCGGCAAGATCGCGGGCGATCAGATCATCAAGCTCATGACTCTCGGCCTCACCGAAGCGGAAGCCGAGGAGCAGATCATCAACGGCTTCCTGCGCTGAGCAGATGCCCCGGCCTGCCCCTGCTGTTTTTTCCCATGGCGCCCATCTTAGTGTAAAATAGATGTAGGGAAAAATAAAGACAGAGGGCACCTCAAAGTGGTTTAATGACTCTGCTACAACCCATTAGCCACAAAAGAGAGGTGT
>CAJOIG010000079.1 GCA_905234575.1 uncultured Oscillospiraceae bacterium | reverse complement strand
TCGGCTTTTCGCGGTACAATACGACAGAAGACGTGACAGCTCTGGTCGAGGCCCTGCGCGACGCCTCCCGAACACTGGCGCACAGATAAAGCAATCCCCGGTGAGCACGAAATCTGCGTATTCACCGGGGATTTTTGCCGTACTACACTTTTTTTGCAACCGGCGCGCGTGAAAACACATGGCAAAGCAGGGCGCCGACGAGAGCGGCGGCGGTTCCGATCAGCAGAACCCGGCGCACGGAGAGCGCGTCATAGAGGACGCCGCCGATGGCGCTGGAGAGGATGTTGCCGAGGGTCACCATACCGAATGCGAGCGCCTGGCCCTTGGCGGAGTCCTTGGGGTCGATGCGGAGATTGACATAGGCGACCATGGCGGGCGTGATCATGGCGAAGGAGAGCATCTGCAGGGCGTGGGCGGCAAAGAGCGTGCCCATGTTCGGGGCAAGGGCGATGGCCAGGGCCTTGAGCACAAACATCGACGAGGCAAAGCGGACGGTGCTCTCACAGCGAAAGCGGCGGACCAGGCGGTCATAGAGAAACATCATGGGGATTTCCATGAAGGCGGTATAGCCGCTGAGCAGGCCCATGTCCGAGGTGTCGCCGCCGACGTTCCGGACGACGTGGATCATATAATTATTGACGAGATTGTGGGTGAAAAAGAGCAGGGCCACGCCCGCAAGCAGGCCGAAGAAACGGCGGTTTTCCCGATAAAACCCGGCAAAGCTGCTGCCGCGCGGGGCTGTCCCCTTCTCCCCCGTGAAGGCGGCATGTCGGCGTATGCTCAGGCACAAAAGCAGGAGCGCCGCGGCCTGCAGGGCAATACAGGCAATAAAGATCGTCGGCAGAACGCCGGTCCCGCGATCCTCCAGCAGCCGCCCCACCAGCACCGACATGGGCGCGAAGGCGATCGAACCGGTCCCGCGGGCCGCGCCGTAATTGATGTGTCCGATGCGGCGGTTGAGGTCCGCGCTGATCTGGGTGTTCATCGGGTTGAGCGTGATCTCCACGCCGATGAGCAGACAGCACAGGACAGAGACAACGGGCCCGCCGCCCGGAAAGTTCATCAGCAGGAAAACCAGGACAAGCTGGAGCGCCAGCAGGCCCCACTGGCAGCGGTAGACCGTGACTCGCTCATAGCGGTCGATCCAGTTTGCCAAAAGCTGCGGGATAAGAAAGCCGAGGATATAGCCGAGGGCGAGGATCTGCCCGAGGGCCGTGTTGCTGTAGCCCCTGTCCAGCAGATAGACCGCGGCATAGCTCACGATGCCGCAGAAGCTGACCCAGTACAGGCCCTGAATCAGGGCGTATTCGACGTTGATGATGCGGAGCTGACGACTCCCCTCTTGCATTGCTGTCCTTCCATTGCCGGAACACTATAGTGCACTTTCGCCGCCGCGTCAAGTGAAAAAGCGGTACACGGTTTCGGCGCGGTAAGTCTCGCCCGGGTCGAAGACACACTGGGGAAAGTCCGGACGGTGGATGCTGTCGGGAAAGGCTTCCGTCTCGAGGCAGAGGGCGCAGCGGGGCCCGCAGAACGCGCCGCCCTTCCCTCTCTGGACCGGCAGGAAATTGGCCGTGTAGAACTGGACGCCGGGGAGATCGGTCCAAACCTCCATGCGCAAACCGCTGACCGGGTCCTCCGCGAGGGCGATCCTTTTGAGCGCGCCGGGCTTTGCGCCGGTGACATAGCAGTGGTCGTAGCCCCGGGCGTAATGGAGCTGGGGGTCGTCCGCGTCGATCTCCGCGCCGACGGTCTTCCCGCCGCGAAAGTCCATGGGCGTGCCGTCCACGGGGAGAACGCGGCCGGTCGGGAGGCGGCCCGGTGTGATTTCGAGAAAGCGGTCACAGAAAAGGGTCAGCTTTTCGCCCAAAACGCTGCCCGCGTCATGTCCCGCGAGGTTGAAAAAGCTGTGGTTTGTGAGGTTGATGAGCGTTTTTCGGTCGCTCACGCCCTCATAGAGGATATGCAGGGCGTTGTTATCGTCCAGCGTATAGGCGACGCTGATTTGCAGATTTCCCGGGAAACCGGCCTCCCCGTCGGGGCTGAGGCGGGAGAAGCGGACGCCGTTACCGACAGGCTCCGCGTCCCAGAGCTGCTTGTGAAAGCCGATTTTGAAATCCGTATGGAGGTTTGCGCCGCCGTCGTTGTCGGCGAGGCGATATTCAACGCCGTCCAGCGTGAAGGCCGCGCCCGCAATGCGGTTGGCGTGGCGGCCCACGGTGGCCCCGAAGAAGCCGCCCGCCTCGTACTCGGCCAGTGTGTCGCAGCCGAGGACCACGTCGCGCGTCACGCCGTCCTGGCATGGGACGTGCAGCTCCTTGAGGATGGCCCCGTAGTCGGTCACGACGGCGCGCAGGCCGTTTCGGTTTTCGACGGTATATAGACAGGCGCGGCCGCCTTTCGCGGTGACGCCGAAGTTTTCGGTTTTGATGTGCATGGTGTACCCTCTCAGTCACCAGTGTGCGCACTGGTGACAGCTCCCCCGGAGGGGGAGCCAAGTTTTCGTGTTGTTGATAATTTGAAGGGAGCGCGTTGAGCGCTCCCTTCGCGTTGTCTGCGGTATCGCTTATTCTTCTTCGTCCTTCGGCTTTTCCTTCACATGCTCCCGTTCAAGGACGGCGCCGGCAAGGGAGGATTCAAGGGATTCCTCGGTGGCGGCCTCCGCCTGGAGGACGGACAGCATGGCGGACTCATTGTTCTCCTCAGCCTCGTGCGCGGCGGCCATGACGGCCTCCTGCTCGGCGTTGAGGGCGTTGACGCGGCGGTTGACGCGCATCATGGACGCGACCATGACGACCGTGATGATGAGGATGACGAGGGAGATCGGGCGGCGGACAAAGATGGAGTAGTCCCGGTCATAGGCCATGGAGGCGGAGACAAAGTACTTCTCCATGATGGGCTCGAGGATCATGCCCAGCAGCAGCGGGGTGTTGTCAACGTCCAGAAGGGTCAGCACATAGCTGAGGATCAGAATGGCGGCGGTCAGGATGAGCTCCTTGTAGTGGCCGGAGGCCGCGAACGCGCCCGCAAAGCAGAACATGATAATCGCGCAGGCAAGGTAGGTGTAGCGCACCTGGATGACCTTGGCGACCGCGCGGGTCAGAGCCTTGCCGATGGGATAGAGGAAGATGTTGGCCACCAGGCAGCCGAGGATGATGGTGTAGGCCATGACGCCCTGCTTGGTGAACATCGTGGGGCCGGGGGTGATGCCGTGGAGCATGAAGGCGCCCAGCAGCAGCGCGGTCACGCCGTCGCCGGGGATGCCGAGGGTCAGCAGCGGGATCATGGCGGAGCCCACGACCGCGTTGTTGGAGGCCTCGGCCGCGGCGATGCCGTCGAGGCAGCCCTTGCCGAATTCCTCGGGGTGCTTGGAGGAACGGCGCACCTCGTTATAGCACATGAACTGCGCGACGCCGCCGCCGACGCCGGGCATGGCGCCGAGGATGGAGGCGATGGCGGAGGACTTGAAGCAGGCGGGCAGGATGCGCCTCGTCTCCGCGCGGTTGAGGCCGTCGTTGTCGATCTTGTTGGCGTCCTTGATCTTGCCGCCGGAGAGCTTGAACTCGCGCAGCTTGTCGACCACCTGCATCAGAGCGATCAGGGCGATCATGGCGGGCAGGATGTTGATGCCGTAGCGCAGGACGTTGGAGCCGAAGGCGTAGCGGCTGACGCCGGTGACGGAGTCCTTGCCGACGCAGGCCATCAGCAGGCCCAGCATGCCGGAGATCAGGGCCTTCGGCAGGCTCTCGCCCGAGACGCCCGCGATCAGGGAGATGCCCATGATGCCGAGGGCGAAGTACTCGACCGAGGTGAACTTGGAGACCAGCTTGGTGATGATCTGCGCGCAGAGCAGGAGCAGCAGGGCGGAGAACAGGCCGCCGAAGGTGGAGGCGAAGAGGGACACGTCCAGCGCCTTCTTGACCTTGCCCTTGCGCGCGAGGGGATAGCCGTCAAAAGTGGTGGCGATGGCGGAGTTGGTGCCGGGGGTGTTGAGCGTGATGGCGGAGATCGAGCCGCCGTACATGCCGCCGACGTAGACCGCCAGCATCAGGATGATGGCGGAGGCCGCGTCCGACATGTTGTAGGTCAGGGGCAGCATCAGGATGATGCCGAGGGTCACGCTGAGGCCGGGGATGCAGCCGATGACCATGCCGATCAGCAGTCCGCCGAAGATCAGCGCGATGTTGTAGATGGTAAAGGTCTGCGCAGCAGCCTGTGCAATCATTGTAAAATCCATATGGCATTAACCTCCGAAGAAGGGTCCGGCGGGGAGCGACACGTGGAAAACCTGGGAGAACAGGAAGTAGATGCCCACGGCCAGGGCGATGGTGAAGATGTAGATGAAGGGCTTGCGCTCCCCCTCATAGTACAGAACGATCACAAAAATGATGGCGGAGGCCAGGATAAAGCCGATCTTGATGATCAGAAAGACGTAGACGCACAGCAGGGCGATCAGCAGGATGGCGGGCTTCTCGTTCGTCCAGTCGAAGACGACGATTTTTTCCTTCTTGAAAACAAGGCTCTGGATGATCAGAACGATGGAGCAGATCAGAATGACGACGAGGCAGATGCCGGGGATGATGCGGGGGCTGGGCGCGCCGGAGTCGTAGGCGGGAATCTTGACCTGCTTCGGCATGACATAGAGCATGTAGCCGCTGAACAGAGCCATGAGGATGCCCGTGACCAGATTGGTCCTGATTTTGAATTTCATGAGACGCTTTCTCTCTCCTTCCAAACGGAACAGTATTGTCATTCCGGGATCATGAAGAAGATCCTTCGCTTCGCTCAGGATGACAGGGCGGGGATAAAGAGCGGCTGATGGGCATATGGCAGCCCATCAGCCGTATGAGCCGGTGCTTTGACTTAAATGACTGTGGAATTATTCGCCGAAGAGGATCGCGTAGGCGTTCATGGCCTTCTCGCGGGCCTCGCCGTAGAAGTCGACAGCCTCGTCGCCGTACTTCTGGAAGTTGTTGAGCAGAGCGCCCGCGACCCAGCCGGAGAACTCGTCGTCCGCCCAGACCTTCTTGGCGATCTCGGTCATAGCCTCACGGAAGGCGGGATCGCAGCCCTCGTGGGTGGCGAGTCCGCCGCCGCCGGCGAGGATGCTGGCGCTGTAGTCGTTGTCGGCGTTCAGCTCGGGAGCCTTGCCCTCGCCGACGATGCAGGGAACGGAGATGGCGTTGCCGTCAGGGCCGACAAAACCTTCGAAGGGCTTGTCGGAGAAGGCGAGCAGCGGAACGAGGGTACCGGCTTCGACGTCGGCCTTGGTGACGGGGGAGCCGCCGACGAACACGTCGACCTCGCCGTCGGTCAGGCCCTTCTTCTGCTCGGCGCCGCCGTCATAGGGGATGGGCTGAACCTTGCCGCCCTCGGCCAGGATCAGGGTGCCCAGAGCGAGATGGGGGTCGGACAGGGGGTTGCCGCCGGACATCTTGATGCCGCCGTCCTTCGCCTTGGCGAGAACGTCAGCCAGGGTCGTGCCGGGCTTGCCGAACATGATCCAGGTACGGTCGTCGATGGTGCAGAAGGGAACGTTCTTGGTCAGGTCGAAGTCGACCTCTTCGGTGTCGTACTTGGCGGCCGCGTCGACGCGGTAGCAGACGCCGTAGCCCATGACCAGCAGGTCCTTGGTGGCGGGGTCTTCCTCGGAGAAGGTGGCGTTGGCGACAAAGCCGTCGCCGCCGGTCAGGTTCTCAACGATGAAGTTGTAGTCGGACTGGACATTGTTCGCGGCCTTGGCATACTCACGGGTGACCAGGTCGGCGACGCCGCCGGCGCCGTAGGGGCAGATGACCTTGACGGTCTCGGCGGCATAGGCAGCCGTGCCGATGGCCATGGTGAAGACCATGACGAGGGCCAGGAGCATGGGGAGAATGCGCTTCAGGTTTTTCATGTACGTTCCTCCAAATTGTTTTTTATGATCAGGCTTTTGCCGTAATCACGATCTGAGTCGAGCCATTGATTAATCAAAAAAATTAATTAAGAAACAGCTCTAATTAATTACTGACTGTATTGTACTCTTGTACTATCTGTTTGTCAATTGTGCGAATCGTCTTAAAGCGTGAGGCGAATTTGTGCATCTTCGCCAACAGCGGTCGCCTGCTCGCCGAAGCGGGCGCGGATCTCCTCAAAGAGGCCCGCCCAGGGGGAGTCGGCCTTGTAAAATACCGGGGGCTGACCGAGGGGCGCGGGGACGGTATGCTCTCCCCTGCCGTAAATCTCGCCGGTCCAGAGGTGGCGCCAGTCGCCCTCCGGGAGATAGACCTGCCACTCCGTTTTGTCCGCCTGCCAGACCGGGGCCACCAGCACGTCGGGCCCGAGGAGGTACTCGAACTGCTCGGTATAGCAGCGCGCGTCGTCCTCGTGGTGGAGGAAGAGCGGACGCTGGACGGGGACGCCGGTCTCGGCGTTCTCGCGCACGAGCTCTTTGAGCAGGGGGGCCAGCATGGTGTAGACCTCGACCAGGCGGGCAAGGCGGTCCATGCAGTCCTCGTCGTCGTAGTACTGGAAGTTGGTGTCCGGGCGGTTGCCCTCGTGCGTGCGCATGACCGGGGTGAAGGCCGCCATCTCGGCCCAGCGGAGGAAGACCTCCCTGGTGCGGGTGTTGTCGAAGAGGCTGGTGTAGCCGCCGATGTCGCTGTGGGTCAGGCCGCAGCCGGACATGCCGGCGCTCAGGGCGGCGGAGATGACCGTGCACAGACCGTCATGGCGGGAGAAGTCCACGCTCTGATCGCCCGCCCAGAGGAGGGTGCAGTACTTCTGGCTGCCGGTCGCCCCGGCGCGCATGAAGTAGACCACCTCGCCGAGCTTGCCGGCCTCCTTGACCGCCTCGTAGTTGCACCGGGCCCAGAGCGCGGGCCAGTGGTTGTGCTCGAGCATGGCGGGCCTGCCGCTGTGGAGAACGATGTCGTCCGTCGGGAGATACTCGCCGAAGTCCGCCATCCAGCCGTCGATGCCGATATCGAGGCTGCACTCGCGGATGACGCGGTTTTTGAACCAGTCGAAGGCCTTGGGGTCGGTCAGGTCGATGACGCCGCAGTTGAATTCGCCGAAGTCCACCAGATAGACGCTGCCGTCGTGACGGCGGGCGAAGACGTCGGCCTCAAGCCCCTCCTGATACAGGCTGCCGCCCTCGACGAGGTAGGGGTTTACATAACCCAAGAACTTGATCCCGCGCTTGTGGAGCTTCTTGATCTTCGCGGGGAGGTTGGGGTACATCTCGGGGTGGAAGTGCCAGTCCCACTGCAGGCGCTTGCCGAAGGAGGTGACGCGCTTGCCGCACCAGTCCTGGCACCAGACGCCGGAGACCTTGATGTTATGCTTGAGGGTCTTTTCCAAGAGGCCGAAGGAGCGCTCGCTCCCGCCCTGGACGCCGATGATGAGACCGTTGTAGACCCACTCCGGCAGCTCCGGCTGGCGGCCGAGGAAGGCGCTCTCCTTCTTCAGCAGCTCCAGAAAGCTGTCCGCCGCCTCGACGCGGATCGAGGCCGGGACCTCCCAGAACTGGAGCTCGTGGAAGTCGGGGTGGCGGAAATCGAAGTCCGCGTAGGCCGTCGCGTCGGCGTGGAGGTAGTAGCGGCGGCTGGAGACATAGGTCGGCTGGGGGAAGTTGGTGTTCCAGTAGTCGCCGCCCGCCTTGTTCTCCACGTCTGAGCGCCAGGTGACGTAGGTTGTCTTGTCGCGGCCGACGCCGGGCTCCGAGGTCCAGAGCGGGAAATGGCGGCCGCGGAGGTTGAAGTAGGACATCTGCTCGCCGCAGCCCCAGACACACTCGTCCTTCTCCGCCGGGACGCGCAGCCACAGGCGGTTGATCGCGGGGTTTTTCTGCGTGAAATACAGGGTCGTGCAGTCGCCGTCCACGACAATGCGGACCGTGAGATCGTCGCCGTATTCGACGACGGCCCCGTTCCCGCCCTCCATCATGGAGCTGATGCGGAGGGGGCGGCGCTCGACGACGTAGTCCTCGATCTTGAAGTTGCCGCGGTACATGTCGACGCTCTCCTCGCCGTGGCCGACGAAGAGCATGGGGAAGGCCGCGCCGTCTTCGAGGAGGGTCTTCCCTCCCCTTTTGACGGACCAGGCGGCGCTTTCACGGATCTGTTCCATATGTATACTCCCGTCCGAATCAGTAGCGGCAGACCTCGAAGCCGAACTGCTGCGCGAGGGTCTCCAGCGTGTCGCCGTGCAGGCCCTTGATGACGACGAAGTGCGGCTCGAAGCCGTCCAGCACGCTCTGCTCGACGAGGGCGCGGCTGTCGCACTCGGTCTTCACGACGATGGAAGTGCCGATGAACTGCTTGGGCTTGTCCAGGGCCTCGCCCTCGGCGATGAAGAAGCGGAAGGAGCCGTCCGGCTCACGCCCCACGCGGAAGATGGTGGCCTCGGGGAAGGCCTCGCAGCCGAAGTCCATGGCCGGGCCGATCTTCCGGTTGGGGTGGACGCCCACCGCCGCGCCGGTGTCCTTCCGCGCCATGGAACAGGCCGCCGCGCCGCAGTGCCAGAAGGTGAGGGTGTTGTCTTCCTCGTCCAGGGAGACCGGGTCGCCGAAGAATACCGGCGCGCCGGACAGCTGCATGCCCGCCCACATGGTCAGCGCGCCGTAAACGTCCGCCTCGCAGGCGGCGGCAATTCCGTCGTCGTTCAGCAGGCTCAGCACCGTGCAGACCGGGGTGCCGAAGGCGGTAAAGAAGTCCGGCCAGCAGCGGGAGGCCGCCCCGATGCCGTGGCCGCGGACGTACTCCGTATAGGCCCTGTACAGCCGCGCGTGGTCCAGCCGGTTTTTCTCCGGCGTGGCCTCCAGTCCGCAGGTGGCGCAGGCGGTCTTTTCCAGATACGCCGCGCACGCCGCGTCGGTATAGCCCTTCGCCGCGTCGATCAGCTCCCGTGCCTCGACCGCCTCCAGCTCCACGCCGAAGACGTGCATCAGCTCCGCGTCCAGCGCCCGGCCGAAGCCGAAGCCCTGGGGCGTGTGGCCCACCGCGGCCAGCTTTAAGGCGCGCATGGCCTTTTTTACCCTTGCCGCCTGCACCGAGGCGGAGACGGCGGAGGTCACGGCGGCCTCCTCCGGCGCGCCGAAGGCGTACTGAAAGGGACGGCCGCCGAAGGCCCGCAGCGCGTTGGCGGCGGAGTAGGCCCCGGTCAGGGAGTTCAGGCGCAGCCGCCCGCCGTCGATCACCGGCTCCCGCAGCGTCCAGAGCAGCACGGGGCAGTCTGGGAAGCGGCGCAGCACCTCGGACATGTAGGCCGCGTTGGCGAAGGTCAGGTTCTGGAACACGAGCAGGTCGGGCTGCAGGCCGTCCAAATACGTCCGCAGGTCCTCCAGGGTCAGCAGCATCTTCTCCGGGCAGGCAAAGCCCGGGTCGAGCCCGGTCGAACTGGTCCTGCGCGCTCTCCAGATGAAAGGTGGGGACGCCCACCGGGACGTAGACGGGAAGAAAAGCAGTCGGCTCGTTCATTGTTGTCCTCCGGCATGTTGTGGATGAAACTATCATACCGCCGAAAAGCCCCCGCTGTCAACCACGGAAATTTGTTTAGGATTGACAAAACACGTTCCGTAGCTTAAACTGAATTTGGCAATTCTTTCAGAGGGGGGACCGGATTTGGACCGAACGCTGCAGGAAATCTGCAAGGACCTGCGCTGTGATATCGTGACCGCCATCGGCCGCCTCGGCGTGGGGCACATCGGCGGCAGCCTCTCCATCGTGGAGCTGCTGGCCGTACTGTATTTCCAGGAGATGAACATCGATCCCGCGGACCAGAAGAAGCCGGGGCGGGACCGCCTCATCTGCTCCAAGGGCCACGCGGGGCCGGCGGTCTACGCCGCGCTGGCGGAGCGGGGCTATTTTGACAGGGAGCTGCTGCTGACGCTGAACCAGGGCGGGACGCGCCTGCCCAGCCACTGCGACATGAACCGCACCCCCGGCATCGACATGACCACCGGCTCACTGGGCCAGGGCTTTTCCTGCGCCGTGGGTGTCGCGCTGGGCAGTAAACTGGAAAAAGACGGCGCGACGATCTACTCCATCATCGGCGATGGCGAGACCCAGGAGGGCCAGATCTGGGAGGCCGCCATGTTCGCCGCGGCCAAGGGTCTGGACAACCTCATCGCCTTTACGGACCGGA
>CAJOIG010000078.1 GCA_905234575.1 uncultured Oscillospiraceae bacterium | reverse complement strand
GGCCGCGGACCCGCGCTGGGCGACCATGCCGCCTCCATCACCTACGGCCGGGAGGGCGTCATGCACGGCTTCAACAGCATCATGCTCGCGGACGAGAACGGGGACCCCGCGCCGGTGTACTCGAACGCCAGCGGCCTCGACTACCCCGCCGCCGGTCCGGAGCACGCCCTGCTGCACGACCTGGACCGCGTGCGCTATGAGACCGTCGGCGACGAGGACGCCATCGAGGCGCTGTTCCTGCTGTCCCGGCACGAGGGAATCATCCCGGCCATCGAGAGCTCCCACGCCCTGGCCTACGCCATCCGCGTCGCCCGGACGGGGATGACGGGCTCCATCCTCGTGAACCTCTCCGGCCGCGGGGACAAGGACCTCGACTATGTGGTGGAGCACTACGGCTACGGCCCGGAATTTCTCGCCGAACGCGAGGCCGCCCGCCAGACGGCCCAGGGATAAAATGCCATAAAAAACACGTCTGCCGGCTGGGATGTCCAGCCGGCAGAGCTTTTTTATTCGGCCTCAGCGGCGCAGATACGCCGAGGAAACGGGAAATTCGAAATAGGTGTCGGGATAGGGCTCGTCCGTCAGGGAGAAATGCCACCACTCGCAGTCGATGGGCAAAAAGCCGTTTCGGACCATGACCCGCTGCAGGAGCATCCGGTTTTCGAACTGCTCCTCCGTGACCGTCCGGCAGTCCGGGTGCGACACCTCGCTGAACAGGTCGAAGGGCCCGCCCATGTCGAGCTCCTTGCCGGTCCGCATATCGAGGAGGGTCAGATCCACGGCGCTGCCCCGGCTGTGGCTGGACTTCTTCGCGATATACCCTCGGTTGAAAAGCTCCTGCTTTTCGAGGTCCGGGTAGAAAAACGGCTTCATGCGGACGTCCTGGTCCTCGATGCCCCAGAGGACGAAATGCTTCACCGCGCAGGCCGGGCGATAGGCGTCGAACACCTTCAGGCGATAGCCCCGGACGACGAGCTCGCTGCTCACGGACTTCAGCGCCCGGGCGGCCTCCACCGTCAGCAGCGCGCAGGGCTCCTCATAGCCGTCGATCCGCTCTCCGATGAAGTTGTAGGTGGAATAATAGCGGATCTCCTGCACGATGCCCGGCACATAGTCCGCCAGCAGCACGAACCCGGAGGGGTCCATCGCCGGGTCCATCGATCGAACGGTTCTCATCCTGTCTTCGCTCCTTTTTGTATCAGATGCGGATCGTAAGTACGTTGAGGCCCAGGAGATACCGATACTGGATGTCCCGGGCGATGCGGAACACCATGCGGATGCCGATGTTCTTCGTGACGTCGGAGTCCTCCGCGAGACGCTGCCGCTCCCCCGGATCGAAGGGCACGCAGTCGTCCCGGAGACGCAGGATCACGTCGTCGTTTTTGTGCACCACGCGCACGTCGACGGCGTGGGTCCGGGTGCTTTTCGTGAAGCCGTGGGCCACTACGTTCCCGGCCATCTCCTCGAGGGACAGACCGGCGAGATAGGCGCGGCGCGGATCGACGCCCCGGTCGAGGCAGAAGTCCTGCACATGCCGCGCGATCTGCACGACCTCGTCCATGCTGCGGACGGTCAGGTCCAGGCGCTCGCTCTCCGGCACGCCGAAGTCCGCCGGGAGGACCAGAAGCTCCTCCATGCTCCGGGGGAAGCGCCCGCCCAGGACCCGGGCGCGCGCCAGCACGACGAGAAGGCACACCGCGCCGCTCAGCACGAAGGCGAGATAGGTTCCGGGCATCCCCAGGGGCCGGATCAGCAGCGCGGCAAAGCCCGCCGCGCAGACGACGCCGTCCAGCAGCGACAGGCCGTGGGCGAGCCACGGCCGCCCGGACACCTGGCCGTAGGCGGAAAAGTGCGTGGACAGGACGCTCAGCGGCAGGCAGAGCGGCAGGATCCGCAGGCCCGCGGCCGTCATGCGGAAGACGGGGTCGGCGGGGTCGCGGTAATAGATCCGGGTCAGCGGCACGGCCGCGAGGATGAGAACGGCGGCGACGGCGCACATCAGCGGGACGAAGCGCCGGAGCATGACGCGGAAGATGTCGCAGAGGGTCTGCCGGTCCTCCTCCCCGAAGCTGACGCTCATCAGCAGCCGGGAGACGGCGAGCATGCCCGTGGGGAACGCCCAGACGATCCGCAGCAGCGTGTCCGCCGCGGCGAAGGCGGAGAGGCCGGCGCTGCCCACGAACAGCAGGATGAGCCGGTTCACGAGCAGGCCGCGCACCGCCTGGCAGCCGCTGCCGAGGGCGCCGGGCGCGCCGGTCCGCAGGATGGGACCAAGCTCGCGCCAGCGCAGGCTCCGCACCGTGAGGCGCATATGCGTCCGGCCCGCCAGGAAGGGCGCCGCCTCCACGCCGAGGAACACCCACAGCCCCAGCGAAGACGCCAGCGCGAGGCCGAAGATCCCCCCGTCCAGGACCACCACCAGCAGCAGGGTCAGGAGAAGATGCGCGGCGATGTGGATGAGGCTCGCGCGCATGGTCCGCCTGCCCCGGTTCTCCATGGTGAGAAAGGGCGGGATCTGGACGCCGAGCAGCAGCGCCGGCACACCGGCGGCCTGCCCCAGAAGATACCGGTCGAACAGCGGGCGGAGCGCCTCGTCCCGGACGAGGGCGCCGGTCCCGCCCAGGGTCCCCCGCAGCAGGAAGAGCGCGGCGATCCCGACGGCGAGCCCCGTCGTGACCGCAAGATCCAGGGAAAAGACGTTCTGCATCCCGGCCTGCTCGTTTCGCCCCATGTGCTTCGCGCACAGGATGACGGAGCCGCCTGCCAGCATCAGGCCGATCCCGGTGAGCAGCGTCTGGATCGGGGCGTACAGGCCGAGCACGCTCATGGCGTCCACGCCGAGGAGCCGGCTCGCGAACACGCCGGATACGATGCCGTTGACCGAGCCCGCCGCCGCGAGGACCACCTGGATGGGGAGCAGGCGGAACATCAGCTTCGCAATCATTTTTCGGTTGGCAGGATGATCGTTCATGCAGGCTCCTTCCGGCCGGTCAGCGGTAGGCAAGGAACGTCAGCGCGACGTAAAACAGGACGAGGCCGCCGAAGACCAGGCCCTGCTTAAGACGGTGCTCGGTGAGAAGGCCGACGAACTCCCGCACGGCGGCGTTCGGCCAGAAATACCACTTCGTTTTCGCGCCCATGCCGACGGCGCGCATCTTGACCCGCCTTGCCTTCAGCCCGCCGCGGAACACGTGGTAATTCGTCGTGGAAAACGCGACCTTTCCGTTCGGGTCGACCGCCTGGATCTTCTCCTTGGAAAAGCGCATGTTCTCCGCGGTGTCTGTGGACCGGTCCTCCTCGAGGATCCGTTCCTCCGGGACGCCCTGCTCCAGGAGATAGCGCTTCATGCAGGCGCTCTCGGAGATCGCCTCGTCCGGGCCCTGCCCGCCGGAGGTGACGAAGATCGGCCGCTTTCCGGTGAGGGTCTCCTGCTTTTGGGCGAAGGCCAGGGCGCGGTCGATCCGGCCGCGCAGCAGCGGCGTGGGGGCGCCGTCCTTGCGGATGCCGCAGCCGAGGATGATGATGAAGTCCTTGTCCGGCTCCGGCTCATAGCCTGCGGCGACGGCGTTCGCGAAGATTGCGCCGATCAGCATGCACTCAAAGTACAGATACACCGCGGCGAAGAGGTTCGCGGCGAGGTCGTGGAGCATGACCTCCATCCGGCTGCCGGACACGTAACGGTCGAAGAAGAAAATAAACAGCAGCCCGCCCACCAGCAGGAAGGACAGGAGGATCCCCAGCACGTTCACGAGCCGCTTTCCCTCGTGCCGGATGAGGGAGATGTTCGACACGCAGAGCGCCGCCGAGAACGCCAGCAGAAACGGCGCGGACAGCAGGATATAGTTCTTCGCCGAGCCCAGGACGAGGTGGACGAGCTCGCCCAACGTCGAAGTCCCGGGAAACCGGAGCATCCGCACCGAAACGACGGTGTGCGTGACCAGCACGGACAGGACGAACAGAGCAAAGCCCGTGTAGAGGATCGTATTGTAGGAATAGGGATTGTACCCGAGCTGGCCCCGCAGGGCCGTCAGGAGCCGCAGGATTACCGCGAGATAATACAGCCCCAGAACAGCGCAGATCGCCGCCGGGTGCTCCCCCTCGCCCGGACGGGCAAGCAGCGCGAGGAGCGCCGCGGCGGCGGCCGTCAGAAGCAGCAGATCGTACAGCTTCGGCTTTTTGTCCCTTGTGTCAAACCGAATCACAGGCCGTCACCGTTTCACAGCCCGGCGGCGGCCGCCGACCGTCCCGATCACGCTCACTCGATGGTCAGGATGTCGGAAAAGCCCGTGACCTCGAAGATCTCCAGGATGACCTCGGACACGTGGATGAGCTTCATGGAGCCCTGCTTGTTCATGAGCTTCTGCGCCGAGAGCAGCACGCGCAGGCCCGCGGAGGAGATGTACTCCAGCTTCTCGAAATCGAAGGTGAGCGCCGCGACGCCGTCCAGCGATTCCTTCAGCTCGCCCTCCAGCACGGGGGCGGTCGTGGTGTCGAGGCGGCCGTCCAGCGCGACGGTCAGCTCGGAGCCATTGAGGGTTTTGTTGATGGTCATGATCAGTCTCCTTTTTCATCCGCTCACGTCATCCGTGAGCCTTTTCGTCAGAAATCCATCCGCTCCGCGCCCCGGTATCACGCGCCGGGAACGGCAAAGTCGAGAGAATCCACCCGGTCGAGCAGGGCAAGCAGCTCCGACGTCCACAGGGCGCGCGCCGCCCGGTCCGCCTCGGTGCCGGGGTCGTTGTGGCGGCGGCTCCAGTCGATCATGCGGACATAGGCGACCAGACGGATCCGGTCCTCCGCCGCGGTGAGCGCCGCCCCGTTCTCCACACCGAGATAGGCGGCCAGGGAGCGCTTCCAGAACGCTTTGGCTGTGGCGAAGGAAAAGCCCATGAACCGCTCGACGGCGGTGGGGTCCTGCTCACTGAAGCCGATATAGCTCACATACATCTGCGCCAGCTCAAAGATCGGATGCCCGACCGAGAGGGTGTCCATGTCGATCAGCAGGACCTCGTTTTCGGCCAGGACGATGTTTTTTGCGTGGAAATCGCCGTGGATCATGGTGTCCCGCTCGGGGACCTCCGCTACGAGCCGCGCGAGTTTCGCGCCGTACTCCCCCGGCAGGACGGGCGCGATCCGCCCGGTCCACTCCAGCGCCGTCGCCTTGATGGAGGGCAGCTTCCCCGCCGGGACATGGGTGCCGTGGACCGTGCGGAGCAGCCGGGAATATTCCCCGACGCACCAGTCCAGCCGCTCCGGCTCCTCCGCCAGGATCCCGGCAAAGGAACGGCAGTTCAGAAGCTCGAACACCGAGCCGTAGCTGTCCCCGACCCGCACGATGTCGTAGGAGATCGCCGTGGGCACGCCCAGGATCAGCGCCAGCCGCGCCACCTCCCGCTCGTGCCGGATCTCGGTCAGCGCGTCGGCGTTTTTGTAGGTCTTCACCACCGTGTCCCGGTCGATGCGGTAGACCTTGCCGTTCTGGCCCTCGCCGATGACCTCGCACCCCTCCACGGAGACCGACAGGTACGCCTTTTCCACCGGCATCATCTCGGTGAAGCCGGTCATTTCCAAAACGTCGTAGACCTCGGGGCTGACGTTCGTGATCCGAAGCTCCGGCCAGGCCTTCCGCAGCCGCAGGATCACCCGCAGCCCGGCGCTGGAGATATACTCGAGCGCCGCCGCGTTCAGCTCCACCGCGCCTGTCCAGCCGTCCAGCCCGGAACGGATGTCCTCTTCGACCTTCGCGGCGTTTCCGGAGTCGATGCGGCCGGTCAGTTCGATCGTTTTCAATTCCATCGGTTTTCCCTTTCTGCGCCGCCGAGTGGTTCGAATCGGCGGTCATGCTCGATTATAGCACAAACGGAGCTGGAAAAAAAGAACCAATCCGCGGCGGACCGCAATGCGGCCCGCCCGCGTCTCATTCTCCGGCGTAAACGGTGCTCAGATAGTCCGCGTAGGACAGGAACAGGCCGCGGCTGCCGACGAACATGTCGAAGGGCCAGCCGTCCGGGTCCTTCTCGTTCGATTCGTTGTACAGGGTGTCCAGCGCCATGTCCACCATCTCCGGCTCCTCGGAGGCGCGGATGGCGTCCGCGGCGTAGTCGAGGTACATGCCCCAGGGGTTGCCGGAGATCGCGCTGCCGGAGACGTCCAGCTCGCCGCTCGCGCCGCCCTTCTCCGAGGGGTCAAAGGTCTCCGCGTCGAACTTCACCGCCGAGACGCCGGGCGTCATGAACACAGCGGCGGAGTTTTCCGCGATGATCGGCTCGACCTTGTCCACATAGTCGCTGAGGGCGCTGCCGGACCACTTGTTGCCGATGGCCCAATAATTCGCGAGATAGTAGTCGAAATCGCCGCAGACCGGCTTCTCGCCGGAGGGGCCGGCCGGCACAGCGGCGTAGGAGCCGTTGTATTCGCCGCCCTCGTAGACGTGGATGGTCACGTCGCCCGCGCCGGTAACCTCGCCGGTCAGCACGCCGCCCTCATAGAGGTTCACCGTGACGGAGGCGCCCTCGCCGCAGTAGACGTTGCCGGTAAGCTCGGTGTCCCAGAGGTTCACGGTGAGGACGCCGTTTGCGTCGTCGTCCGCCTCGATGACGTTTTCATAGCCCTCCGCCAGCTCGACGGCGGCGCCGACAATGGTGGTCTCCGTGCGGCCGTTGTTCTCGTTGATGATGGGGCCGCCGCCGGAGGCCAGGGTCCCGCCGAACACGAACACCCAGTCCCCGGCGGACTGGGCGGGATTCGGCATGGCCTGGTGCCCGTTCAGCGCGGAGTTCTCGCCGAAGGTATAGCAGTCCTTCAGCACCACGATGCCGTGGTCGTGGGCGCTCATGACGCCCTCGCAGTTGTTGGCGCGGAAGGAGCTGTTCTCGCAGTAGACGACGGAGGCGCCGGCGCAGTAGATGCCGGGGGAGCCGCCGCTCTCGGTGGTGCAGTCGATGCCGTCGGCCAGGATGAAGCCGCCGCCGAAGTCGCTGGCCAGGGCGCCGGACTGCCCGCCGCCGGTGTGGATGACGGTGTCACGGGCGCGGATCTTGCCGCCGAAGGTGACGTCCAGGCCGTGGCCCTGGGAGTTGTTCGTGAGGATGACGCCGCCGTTGAGGTCGATCACGGCGCTGTTCGCGGCAAAGACGCCGTTGGCGTAGCTCTCCGGCGCGGTGATGACCACCGGGTCCTCCAGGGTCAGCTTCGTGCCAGGGGCATTTGCCAGCACGGCGGAGCAGAAGCCGTATTTGCTGGAATACTCGGCGCTCAGGTCCCCTTCCTCGGAATACCCCGCGCCGTAGAACCAGGCGCCGTCGAAGCGGTGCTCGCCGCCCGCGACGTACAGGGCCGAGGCGCCCCGCGCGGCCTCGGAGACGAATTTTTCCCCTGCCGCAGACGTGCCGGCCGCCTCCCCGGACGCGAAGGCCCCGGACAGGCACAGCGTCACGAGCAGCGCCGC
>CAJOIG010000077.1 GCA_905234575.1 uncultured Oscillospiraceae bacterium | reverse complement strand
CCCCGGGCCTTGATGGTCAGCTTTCCGCGTTCCTCCGTCAGCACGGTCAGGATGCGGTCGGCCTCCTTATAGCGGACCTCGCGCAGCACGAGGCCTCTCACCGTCGCAAACATGTATGTACCGCCCTCATCCGCGGGAGGGCGTTCGAGTGCCCTTCCCTTCGCGGCGGGGATCCGCCGACCCGCGCCGGTACAGCATCCAGCACAGGGGATCGCCCGTCTCCATAAACAACTGCCAGAAAAGATCGGGTCCGATCTTGTTCATTCAATCACCCCGCGGAGGTTAGTTTGCCTCGCCGGAGCGATCCTCATGAGTCATTCGTCCGAAAAGCCAAAATTTCGCAGCAGCGCGTCGCTGTCCCGCCAGTTTTCCTTGACCTTCACCCAGGTCTGCAGGAACACCTTCGACCCCATGAAGGCCTCGATGTCCCGGCGGGAGAGCTCGCCGATCTTTTTGAGCATGGCGCCGTGCTTGCCAATGATGATGCCCTTGTGGGACGCCTTCTCGCAGTAGATGGTCACGTCCATGTCGATGACGCCGGGCTCGTCCCCCTCGTCGTCCCGCTGGGAGAATTTCGTCACCACCACGGCCGTGCCGTGGGGGATCTCCTTGTCGAGGCACAGCAGCAGCTTCTCCCGCACGATCTCCGCGCAGATCTGCTTTTCCGGCTGGTCGGAGACGATGTCGTCCGGGAAGAGCTGCGGCCCTTCCACCGCGAACTTCGCGAGAACGGAAAGAAGCTCCTCCACGCCGTCGCCCGTCTTCGCGGAGATGGGCACGATGTCCGTGAAGTCGTACGCCTCGCTGTATAGCGCCATGACGGGCAGCAGCTCCCGCTTGTCCGCGAGAGTGTCCGCCTTGTTCACCACGAGCACGGCGGGCATGCGATTCTCCCGCAGGCGCTCGATGAGCAGGCGCTCCTGGGGGCCAATGGAGGCGATGGGCTCCACGAGGAGCGCCACGGCGTCCACGTCCGCCACGGACTGGCGGACGACGTTGTCCATGTAGTCGCCGAGCTTCGTCCGGGCCTTGTGGAAGCCGGGCGTATCGGCAAAGACGAACTGGGTGTCGCCCCGGCTCGTCACCGCGAGGATGCGGCGGCGGGTGGTCTGGGGCTTTGGGGAGACAATGGTGATCTTCTCCCCCACCAGGGCGTTCGTCAGGGTGGATTTGCCGACGTTCGGACGGCCGGCAATGGTGATCATGGCGGTTTTTGTAATCATGTGTTCAATCCTCAGTTCGGATCCCGTTCGGTTCCAGGATCTTCATAATGACCTTTTCCCGGGCGCGCATGGCCCGCTTCATCTCGCCCTCGTCCACATGGTCGTAGCCCAAAAGATGCAGGACGCTGTGGACGGTGAGGTAGCTGATCTCGTGGTCCGCCCCGTGGCCGAACTCCGCGCCCTGGGCAGCGGCCCGGTCCACGTTCAGGACCATGTCCCCCAGCAGGAGGCGTCCCGTTCGGGGATCGGCGTCCCCCATCGGGAAGGAGAGCACGTCCGTGGGCCTGTCCACCTCGCGGAATTCGCGGTTCAGGACGTGGATTCCCTCGTCGTCCGTCAGCAGGACGGAGAGCTCACAGGGATCCGCGATCTCCTCGGCGTCCAGCACGGCGCCGGCGGCTTTTTTGATCCGCCGCCGCAGGGACCAGGGGCACTTCACGCCGTTTTCGCAGCGCAGGCGCAGCTTCAGCTTCGCCATCACTTCTTCCCCCTCGGCGCGGGCTTCGGGCCCGGACCGTGCCGCTGGGCGTCGAACTTCTCGTAGGCCGCGATGATGCGCTGGACCAGCACATGGCGCACCACGTCCGCGCCGGTGAGGCGGCAGATGGCGATGTCCTCCACGCCGTCGAGCACGCGCATGGCCTCCTTGAGTCCGGAGACCTTGTCCGCGGGCAGGTCGATTTGGGTCACGTCGCCGGTGATGACGACCTTGGAGCCGAAGCCGAGACGCGTCAGGAACATCTTCATCTGCTCCCGGGACGTGTTTTGGGCCTCGTCCAGGATGATGAAGCTGTCGTCCAGCGTCCGGCCGCGCATGTACGCGAGGGGCGCGACCTCGATGTCGCCGCGTTCCAGGTATTTATTATACGTCTCCGCGCCGAGCATGTCGAACAGGGCGTCGTACAGCGGGCGCAGGTACGGGTCCACCTTGCTCTGCAGGTCGCCGGGCAGGAAGCCCAGGCGCTCGCCGGCCTCCACCGCTGGCCGGGTGAGGACGATTCGGTTGACCTTCTTTTCCCGGAAGGCCGCCACCGCGCAGGCCACGGCGAGGTAGGTCTTGCCAGTGCCGGCGGGACCGACGCCGAGGGTCACGGTGTTCTGCTTGATGGCGTCCACATACGCCGTCTGGCCGATGGTCTTGGGCTTGATGGGCTTGCCCTTCGCCGTGACGCACACCACGCCCCGGGCGAGATCGTCGATCTGGCTCTCCTTCCCCGCCTGGACGAGCTTGATGATATAGCGCACGTTCTGCGCGTCGATGGGCTCGCCCCGGGCGGCCAGGGACAGGAGCCCCTGGATGGCGTGCTCCGCGTGCATGACGTTTTCCGCGTCCCCCGCGATGCGGATGTTGTCCTCGCGGTTCGAGACGATGACGCCGAGCTCGGTTTCGATGATGTGCAGATTCTGGTCGAAGGAGCCGAACACGCTGATGACGTTCTCCATCCGGTCGATCTGCATCGTACGTTCGATCATGGTCATTCCTCAGTCTTTGGTATTTTTTCATAAACAGCGGCAAGGCCGGCCTCCGTCAGGGGCACGGTCACGCCGACCCGCTCGCGGCATTCCGCGGAGAGCGTGACGAAGAGCCAGCCGTCCTCCTCCCAGGAGGACCACTCCGCCGCGACGAGCTTGCCCGTGTCCCCGAGGCGGTCGTCCAGCGCCGCCAGCAGCGCCGCGGACAGCTCCTCGCCCCGCTCCTCGGCCCGGACCGGGACGAGCCCGCGGGAAACGAACTCCGTCCGCTCCAGGGCGATGGGCAGCGTGAACACGCCGGGAAGCTCGAGGCGACGTACTTTATTGATTTTATCACATCCGGGCGGGCAAATACTACTGCCTTTGTAAAAATTTATGCGCTTATCCCCAAAAATCAGCGCAAAAACGGTCCGGCTCTCCCCCGTCCCCCGCTTTTCCGACGCTTCCGCCGGGGCCGCGGCGGTGAGATCGATCCAGGTCCGCAGGTCGGCGTATCCGATGGCGCGGACAGGGCCCTGCACGCCGAAGCGCCCGGTGGCGTAGCCGCCGATGAGGGTCTCGCCGGGAAGGACGGCGTCCCCCGGTCCGACCTCCGCCGTGCCGCGCAGGGGATACACCGCCGCTACGAGCCCTGCCCGGTCCGTCACCACGTCCGCGTACTCCCGCTCCGGGACCGGATCCTGCCGAGGTCGCCGCTCCCGGACGATCACGCGGGCGGACGACCCCTCCATCGTCACCGTCATCCAGCGGATGTCCGGCAGCCGGAGGATCACGCCGTTCCGCACGGCGTCCTGGCTCATGCCCACCCAGCGGCTGCCAATATCCACGCCGCACTCCGCGAGCGCCTGCCGAAGGAGGCCGTCCGGGACGCGCTCGGTCCCCTCAATCCGGATGTTCCAGATCCGCGCCTCGCTCCAGAGGATCAGAAACGCGGCAAGGGCCAGCAGGACCGCCGGGAGCCAGCGCCGCCGGAGAACGGAAAGGACCGCGGGCAGACCTCGCTTCGCGGAAACCACCGTCTCGAAGCCCTCCGCAGCCGCGATCCGCTCGATCCGCCGGAACTGCCGCAGAGGCGCCCGCAGCGTCACGCAAAAATCCTCCGGCGGCGCCGCGTCCCAGAACGGGATCCCCCGGTCCGAAAGAACCGTCAGGAGCCGGACGGGGTCCGGTCCCGTGCAGCGCAGCTCGGCCCAGCCGAGAAGAACCCGGTCCGGCCTCATTCGAGCTCCACCGACCAGAGCCGCCCCGTAACCACGAGCTCCCGCCCGCGCATGGTGCGCAGGCGCAGGGCATCTCCCTTGATGAGGATCCGGCTGCCGCCCGCTCCCGCCGCGGCGATCCGGTCCTCCCCATATTCCAGAAGGCCACGGTGCCCCTCCACGAGGACCCGGTCGCCCCCGGAGATCGTGATGCGCGGCGCGGCGGACGCCGCCTCCGCGGGCAGATCGAACCGGGCAGCCACACGCCCGGCAACGCTTTGTTTCATGTTCATCACCCAGGTCCAGACTATGCGGGAGCGGGACAAAAAAGCCGTACTTTTTCCCGCGGCCCCCGCCATAGGATGGAGCATGAAACCTTCCATTCCTCTGCTTCTGACCTTTGCCCTGTTCGGGCTGCTGGCCGCCTTTTCCGCCGAGGCGGCGGAGGGAGCGCGGCACGGGCTTGCCGTATGCGCCGCGACGCTGGCGCCGTCGCTGTTCCCGTTTTTCGTCCTGTCAAATCTTCTGTCCGAGCTCGGGCTCCCGGCTCTCCTCGCGGGGACGGCGGGGCGGCCCCTGCAAAAGCTCTTCCGCATCTCGGGCGGCGGGGTGCAGGCCCTCGTCCTCGGACTCACGGGCGGCTATCCCCTCGGGGCCTCCGTCGTGGGCGATCTGCGGCGGAATAATCTCGTCTCCCGCGCGGAGGCCGAGCGCCTTCTCGCCTTCTGCAACAACTCCGGCCCGGCCTTCATCCTCGGCGCGGCCGGCGGCGTGTTCCAAAGCCCGCGCGCGGGCGTTCTTCTGTACATCTCCCACGTTCTCGGCGCGGTGTGCGTAGGACTTCTGATGCGGGGGGACCACTCTGCGGACGACGTTTCCCCGGCCGCGCCCGCCGCGCCGGTCCCCTTCGGAACGGCGTTTCCCGCGGCGGCGGCCCGGGCGCTCTCCTCGACGCTCGCGGTGTGCGGCTATGTCGTGCTGTTTTCCGCGCTGCTCGGCATGATCTCGTTCCCGGAGCGCACGCCGCCGCTGATCCGGGCCCTTTTCACGGGCATTCTGGAGCTGGGCAGCGGCATCGCGGCCCTTTCCGGCACGGCCCCGACACCGCAAGCCCTCGCCTGCGCGGCCTTCCTACTGGGCTTCGGGGGCGTCAGCGTCCACGCCCAAACCCTCGGCGCGGTGGAGGGCACGGATATAAAATGCGTCCGGCACCTGCTGGGCCGGACGCTGTGCGGATTCATCTCCGCGGGGTTCGCTTTTGGTTTGTCGCGGTTGTTTCTTTAATAGGGATACTCCATCCTCACGCCGCCGTTTTCGGCGTCATACTCCGCGCCGAGGAGCTCCTGCAGATCGGCGACGCCCTGGGTAACGGCCTCAAAGGCAAGATCGCTGATCTGGACCTCGCTGCCCTCGCGGTCGGCAAGAACGCCGCGGGCGTCCAGCAGACGGAACTTGTACGCCGGCTCGACATAGTCGGCGTAATCGTCCGTATCCAGCATGAACAGCGGGTCATAGCGCACGCCGCTGACCCAGCACTCGCCGGAATCGGTGTCCCGGCTGACGGCGATCTTCGCCACGGCGGAGAGGTTCGTGTAGCGGTCGTTGAAGCAGCTCAGGAGGTTCGAAAGGCTGTAGCACGCGACGCAGTTGGCACGGGTCCCGTCGTCCCGCTCCACGACGCTCGTCACGATGGGCTGCGGGGTCTTGACGCCGCCGCCGATGACCACGTCCACGCCCCGGCGGAAGAGGTGGTCCGTCACGTCCGTCTGGTTCTGGCGGGTGACGGTGTAATACTGGGTGCTGTCCCACCAGTAGACGAAGCAGACGACGATGTCCGCGCCGGCCTCCTTCACAGCGGCGATGTCCGCGTCGATGCGGTCATAGTCCACGGCGGCCTGTTCGGTCATGTAGTCCTGGGTCAGGATGTCGAGGCACCAGGGGCGCTCGGCGATGGAATGGCCGCCGGTGCCGCAGGTGTAGCTCAGAAGGGCGATCTTGACGTCGTGCACGTCCGCGATGAACGCGCCATGGCTCTGCTCCGAGGTATACGCGCCGATGGTGTACAGGCCCTCGTTCTGCAGGGTGCGGACGGTCTGGGCAAGGCCGTCGAACTCGAGATCGAGGATGTGGTCGGTGGCGGTGTTCACGACCTGGAAGCCCGATCCCGCGAGGGCCGTGGCGATGGCCGGAGGCATGCCGTAGCCGGAGTCGTAGGTGCCGCCGTCCGTGACGGTGCCGACCATCGTGCAGACGGAGAGGTCCGCGCCGGAAAGGACGGGGACGACGCCCGCGAGCTCGTCGAAGAAGTCGTAGGTCACCGTCTCGTCGACCTCCGAGGCGGCGTCCGTCGTGAGGCCGGGCTGGGCGACAAGGTCCCCCGCGAAGGCCATGGTGATGGTCTCCGTCACCCGGTTCGGGGTGGGCGTGGGCTCGGGCGTGGCGGTGGGCGCGGGCGTGGGCGTCGTCGCGGCGGCGAGCTCCTCCGCCTCCAGCGCCGCCATCTGCTCCCGGTTCGCCTGGAAATTAAAGAGGATCAGAATGGCAAGTCCTACGGTGAGAAACACCAGCAGGACGTACATGAGCCCCGTGGCAAATCCGTTCTTTTTCATACGCTCACCTCAGCTCCAGCACCGCGCGGGCGAGATAGTCGAGCTTGTCCGTCTCGTACCGGCCCAGCGCACCCTCGCTGGAGGCACGGCGGATGGCACCGTCGTAGGGCAGGCTCGCCGTGACCGGGATGGTCTCGCAGCTTTTCGCGATGTCCAGGTCCTCCTCGGCAAAGTTCTCCACGATGCCCATGACGGGCACCCGGAGCATGTCCGCGAGGTTGATCGCCCGGCGGAGCGCGCCGGAGCTCTGCTCCCCCGGCTCCGCCACGGCGAGGGCATAGTCCACCGGCATGGTGGTGTAGTATTCAAGCGGGATGTCCCCCGCGCCGGAGGGCATGTCCACCAGCAGGACGTCGAGGTCCCCGGGCCAATTCGTGTCCTTGAAAAGCCACACGGCGAGCTTCGCCATGTCCTTCCCCGGCCAGATCACGGGCTCGTTCGGGTCCTCCGAAATGAGGCCCATGCTGACGACGGGGATGCCGTCGGCGCTCTCCACGGGGGCGAGCTCCGGCATATCGCCCAGGACGGGCTCCCGCATCCCCAGAAGCGCCGGGATCGCGGGACAGGCGATGTCCGCGTCCAGGATCGCCGCGGTCGCACCCTGACGGCGGATCGCCTGCGCGAGGAGCACCGTGACGACGCTCTTGCCGGTGCCGCCCTTGCCGCCCGTGACGATGAGCACGACCTTGGCGGGCTTTTTGACCCGCGAGGAGCACTCCGCCTCGCAGGTGGAGCAGTCATGCTCGCAGGCCTGCAGGGTCTCGAGATACGCCTGCTGCTCCTCCGGGGTCATGGCTTTTATGCGTTCCAGTTCATCCATGGATGTTTCTCCTGAAAGAATAGATAGGCTGAGAGCGCCCATACGCTCTCAGCCTGTTATTGTACCGCATATTATGGAAAAAAGAAAGTATTTTCTGTAAAGATCAGGCCGCAAGAGCCTCCAGCCGCATGAGGATCGTGCATACCACGGCCCGGTTCGCGTCCACCCGCGGGCGGAGGGTCCCGTCCTCGTAGCCGGAGATGACGCCCTTCTCCACCGCCCAGCGCATGGCGGGCAGCGCCCAGGAATGGATCTGGTCCGCGTCCGCGTA
>CAJOIG010000076.1 GCA_905234575.1 uncultured Oscillospiraceae bacterium | reverse complement strand
CCAGGAGATGCGGACGTACTTCGACTTGCCGCGGTTCTGCGGGTTGCGCTCGCCGTTGGGGTCCCAGTCCACCCGCTTGAGGGGATACAGGACCCGGTTGGGGGAATAGACCCGGGATTTGTAGCCCAGCCCGAAGGGCGTGAGCAGCACATGATCCGGGGCTTTGAACACCTTTCCCCGCGCTTCGATCTTCCAGGGATTGCAGTGTGCTTCCGTATGATCGGTATCATAATGGTAGGGGCGGATGCGCGTGATCCTTCCGACGCAGGGCGCGCCGCTCTCCGGCCCGGTGAGGCTGGTGCTGACGATGCTCTGCTGGTCGGGCGTAAATTTATCTGCCATGACGCCGACCTCCTTTGTCTCTTTTGTGACACCGTTTCATTATACCACCGCCCGCCGGGTTCTGTCACACCTTTATTGCCGTTTTTCACAGTTGTTTGGTTGTGACCGTCTTCGGCAGCCCTATTCGCCTCGCCGGAGAACTGCCGCATCCGCCGCGCGCCTCACCGGGAATCGCGGGGTTTCCCGGCGCGTTTTTCTCGAAAAAACAGGGTTTTCCGGACTCGGGCCGTTCGATTTCGCTTGTTACCCCTATATGTTGTTACCACGAAAAATAAGGTTGTGACCACGTTTTCTCCGTTGAAAACCCGACGTCCGCGGACTTATAATGGGGACAGATCATACGAAAGGACGCAATACCATTATGAAAAAGTTTCTTGCTTTAATTCTGGCTCTGTGCATGATCCTCGCGCTGACCGCCTGCTCCGGCGGGATCGACGCGGGAAAGCTCGACGAGATCCAGACCGCCCTGGCCTCCATCCAGTCCCAGGTGGACGAGCTCGCCGCCGCCAAGGCCGCCGAGGCCGCCGCGCCGGTCGAGGAGCCCGCGGAGGAGCCCGCCCCCGAGACGCCCGCCGAGCCCGCCCTCTCCGGCAAGCTCATCGTCTTTGCCGCCGCCTCCATGACCGAGACGCTGACGGAGATCGGCGACCTCTTCATGGCCGCGAACCCGGACGTGGAGCTCGTCTTCAACTTCGACTCCTCGGGCACGCTGAAGACCCAGATCGAGGAGGGCGCGGACGTGGACGTGTTCATCTCCGCCGGACAGAAGCAGATGAACCAGCTCGACATCACCGCCGATCCCGAGGTGAACACCGACGGGCTCGACTTCGTCCTGGAGGGCACCCGCTTCAACATCCTCGAGAACAAGGTCGCCCTGGCCGTGCCCGAGGGCAACCCCGCGGGCATCGAGAGCTACGACGACTGGGCCGCGAAGCTGGGCGCGGGCGAGATCTTCCTCGCCATGGGAAACTCGGACGTCCCCGTCGGCCAGTACACCCAGAAGATTCTGGCGTACTATGAGCTGAGCGAGGAGGACCTCGCCTCCGCGGGCTCCATCACCTACGGCTCCAACGTCAAGGAGGTCACGACCCAGGTCTCCGAGGGCGCCGTGGACTGCGGCATCATCTACCAGACGGACGCCTTCTCTGCGGGCCTGACGATCGTGGACACCGCCACGAAGGACATGTGCGGCCAGGTCATCTATCCCGCCGCCGTGATGAACGTAAGCGCGAACCCCGAGCTCGCTCAGGCGTTCCTGGACTTCTGCGTCACGCCGGAGGCCTCCGCCATCTTTGAGGGCGTCGGCTTTACGCCTCTTGCGTAATCCGCCCGCATACGATACAATATACTCAGCTTATCCCCAAACGGGGACCCAGCGGCCCGGACGTGGCAGGACTGGATCGATGCCGTGGAGGAGAAGGGTGTGCCGAAGCAGCGTCGTCGCAGACTGCTGCCGGCATACCCTTCGACGACAGCGGCTCGTCACCGGGCCTCCCTCCGGGCCGCGTCCGCGCGAAACAGAAACGGCTTTTCGGGAGAAACACTTATGGACTGGTTCCCTTTATGGAATTCCCTTCGCATCGCGGCGATCTCCACGGTCGTCATCTTTTTTCTGGGCATCTGGGCGGCCTACGGCATCGCGAAGCTGCCCCGGCTCGTGAAGGGCGTACTGGACGTGATCCTCACGCTGCCGCTCGTCCTGCCGCCGACGGTGGTGGGCTATCTGCTGCTGCGGCTTTTGGGCCCGAAGCGGCCCGTGGGCCTGCTGTTTCTGCAGCTGTTCGACACAAAGCTCGTCATGACCTGGTGGTCCGCGATCTTCGCCACGGTGGTGGTGGCCTTCCCCCTCCTATACCGCACGGCCCGGGGCGCCTTCGAGGCGTTCGACGAGGACCTCGCCTACGCCGGGCGCACCCTGGGCCTGCCGAACCGCACGGTGTTCTGGCGCATCCGACTGCCCGCCTGCCGGGAGGGCATCCTCGCCGGGACGGTGCTGGCCTTCGCCCGGGCCCTGGGCGAGTACGGCGCCACGAGCATGATCGCGGGCTACACCCCGGGCCGCACCGCCACCATCTCCACCACGGTCTATCAGCTCTGGCGCACGGACAACGACGCCCTGGCCTTCCGCTGGGTCCTCGTGAATATCGCCATCTCCGCCGTAGTGCTGCTGGCGGTGAATTTCCTCGAAAAGCGGGACAAAAAGCGCGTTCGGAAGGGGGCGGCGGCATGAGCCTTTCCGTGGACATCCGCAAGACCCTTGGGGCATTTCATCTGGACGTATCCTTCGGGACCGACGGCGACATCCTCGGCCTCCTCGGCGCCTCCGGCTGCGGCAAGAGCATGACCCTCAAATGCATCGCCGGCATCGAGCGCCCGGACGAGGGCCGCATCGTTCTGAACGGCCGGGTCCTTTTTGACTCCGCCGCCGGCATCGACCGGCCGCCCCAGGAACGCCGCGTGGGGTATCTCTTCCAGCAGTACGCCCTCTTCCCCACCATGACCGTGGAGAAAAACGTCCGCATGGGCGTCCTGCGCCTGCCGAAGGCCGAGAGGGACGCCGCAGTGGACGCCATGCTCGAGACCATGCAGATTGCGGATCTGCGGCGGAAGTATCCCCGGCAGCTCTCCGGCGGGCAGCAGCAGCGCGTCGCCCTTGCCCGCATCCTCGTGAACCGCCCGGAGGTGCTCCTGCTGGACGAGCCCTTCTCCGCTCTGGACGCGCACCTGCGGGACCGGATGCAGCTCGAGGTCATGGACATCCTCCGGGACTTCGGCGGGGATTCCCTTCTTGTCAGCCACGACCGGGACGAGCTCTACCGCATGACGGACCGGATCGCCGTTTACAACGACGGGCACATCGACGCCCTGGACGAGAAGCACGCCCTCTTCAAGGACCCGAAGACCCGCGCCGCCGCCACGCTGACGGGCTGCAAGAACCTCAGCCGCGTGGCGGACCTGCGGCACGAAAACGGCCGGACATACTTCACCGCCGCGGACTGGGACCTCGCTCTGTCCGTCGCCGGGGAGCGCGAGGGCGCGTTCGTGGGTCTGCGGCGGCACTACGTCGAGCTCGCCGACGGCCCGGAGGACGGGAACACCTTCGAGATGGAGATCGTCTCCGTCGCCGAGGATCCCTTTGAATTCATCGTGTTCCTGCGCCGTCCGGGGTCCGCCGCAAAGCCCCTGGCCTGGACCGTGTCCAAGGAGGTCTACCGCGCGCTGCCCGCCGGACGGCTGTTCCTGCGCCTGCCGGACGCCGCCCTCATGCTCCTGCGGGAATGATTTTTCCGTTTTTTTCGTGTCAGATATAGACGCGGCGGTGGGACCGTGGTATAATTCCAGTGTTCGGTTAGTCAACTAATTTTAGAAAAGAGGAATATACCGTGAAAAGCCAGAAAAATCCCTGGGTCTCCATCGTCGCCTGCCTCGTGGTGCAGCTCTGCGTCGGTATCCTGTATCTCTGGAGCGCCTTCAAGAACAACATCATCGCGGCCTACGACTGGGACACCACCTCCGCGAACCTCGTCTCGTCGTTCATGCTGTTCGCCTTCGTCTTCGGCAACCTCATCGGCGGCTTCATCAACGACAAGAAAGGCCCGAAGCTGACCTGCCTGCTCGGGGTGGGCCTGTTCTCCTTCGGCGTCATCCTGACCTCCTTTGTGAGGTCCGTCGTCCTGTTCGACCTGACCTACGCCGTCATGGCCGGTCTCGGCTCCGGCTTTGCCTACGGCGCGTGCATCTCCTGCATCCAGAAGTGGCTGCCCCATAAGCGCGGCCTGGCTTCCGGCCTCGCCTGCTCCGCCTTCGGCCTGTCCACCGTCATCTTCACCCCCGTGTCCAAGGCGCTGATGAGCGCGAACATGGACGCCTCCGGCATCGTGAACTTCATGCCCGTGTTCCTGACCCTGGGCATCGTGTTCGCCGCCGCCGGCTTCATGGCCTGCGTGTTCATCTCCCTGCCGGACGAGGAGTACATCAAGAGCCTGAACCTCCCCGCCAAGGCCGTCTCCGGGAACGTCAACTTCACCCTGGGCCAGGCCATCAAGCAGCCGGCCTTCTGGGCGCTGTTCTTCTCCATCTTCTTCATCAACGGAACCTGGAACCTCTGCGTCCCGCTGATCGTGCCTCTGGGCCAGGTCCGCGGGCTGACGGAGTCCATGGCCATCGCCTGCCTGTCCTTCACCGGCATCACGAACGCCGCGGGCCGTCTCATCATGGCGTCCCTGTCCGACAAGATCGGCCGCACCAACGCCATGTACGTCCTCTGCGGACTGACGATGCTCGGCGCGATCCTTCTGACCTTCATCGGCGGCATGGGCTACTTCGCCGCCATCGCCATCGTGGCCTTCGCCTACGGCGGGCCCTCCGCGCTGAACGCCGCCCTCTCCACCGACCTGTTCGGACCGAAGAACTCCGGCACCAACTACGGCGTCGCCATGCTGGCCCTGGGTTTTTCCTCCATCTTCTTCAACCTCATTTCCGGAAAAGTCCTCCATGCCGTGGTGGACGTGGCCTCCGGCACCGCCACCGGCATCGGCGCGACCTTCATCATGGGCGCGATCACCGCGATCATCCCCGTGTTCCTCATGATGTACATCAATTCCTACCTCAAAAAGCGCGATTCCTGATCCATACCAACGAACTGCCCCTGTCTACCGGACAGGGGCAGCTTTCACTAAGGAGAGCCTATGATTTCCGAGACCGCCGTCGCCGTCCGCTATCCCGACAGCGACCCCATGAGCATCGTCCACCACGCCGTGTACCCCGTCTGGTACGAGATCGCGCGGATGGACTGGTTCGCGGCGCTGGGCTTCGGCTACGCCGCCATGCACGAGCGCGGCATCGACCCGCCCATGGTGGACCTGCATGTCCAGTACAAGGCCGCCGTCACCTATCCCGGCACCGTCACGATCCGCACGAAGGCCACCTTCTGCGCGCCGAAAAAGCTGCGCCTGCACTACGAGTGCTTCTTTGACGGGAAGCTCGTGAACGTCTGCGACACCTTCCACATCTGGACCGGCCCGGACCACAAGAGCCTCGACATGGAAAAGGCCCTCCCGGAGGTCTACGCAAAGCTTGCCGCCGCCGTCGAGCCGGAATAACGGACAAAAAACCTCCGCCCCTGACCAAGACAAAATTTGGTCGGGGGCGGTGTGTTATTGCGCGTTTTCAGTTGTGCACCTGCTCGAGCACGGACGCGAACTGCGCCACGGCGGGCTTTTCCTCGTCCTCGTGCCAGAAGCAGAGAAGGTCCTCCGACACACCGATGTCATAGCACTTGAGCTCGGAGTGCAGGCTCATGCGGGAGAGCATGGTGGACACCAGCACCCCCTGGCCGAACTCCGCCGCCATGTAGGCGGACTCGAGGTTCGGGGAGATGCGCAGCTCCGACGGCGTGAAGCCAAGCTCCCGGCACTGGCGCCTGGCGCGGTTCTTGCTCTCGGAGAGGGACTCCCGGCTGGACGCGGCCTTGATGAAGGGGTCGTTGCGGAAGTCGTCCACGGTGGCGTCGTCCGTCGCCCGGGGATGATCCGGGGAGACCAGGAGCACCAGCGGGGACTCCTGGATCTTCAGCTTTTTGAGGCCCGCTGCGTTCGGGGCGAACTCCTTGTAGGTGATGATGAGGTCGAGCTTCCGGTTCAGAAAGAGCTCGTTGAGCTCATACTGCGGGTGCTTCTCCCCGACGAAGCGCAGGGCGGGGTTGTTCTTCTGCAGGACCTTGAGGGCCCTCCCTATGCTGGCGGAGATCTCGAGCCACTCCAGGTAGCCGATGTGGAGGGAGTTGAACATGCTGTCGTAGTAGTTCTTCGTCTCCTCGACCACATCCTCGAACCGGTCGCTGAACTCCTTGAAGAAGGCGTAAAAGGACTCCCCGGCCTTCGTCAGCTTGACATAGTGGTGCGTGCGGATGAAGAGCTGGAAGCCCAGGTCCTCCTCCATTTTCGCGATGTACTTGCTGACCGACTGCTGAGTCATATAGCGGATCTTGGCCGTTTCCGTGAAGCTGAGCGTCTGGGCCAGCGTCAGGAAGCAGCGGATCGAGACCTCGTTGAGCACGGGTCCGCCTCCTTCCGGGAATAGGATCGTCTCCCCCGCGGGGAGAGCTCAGGCCGAGCGCTTCCGCCGATGGGCGGCGGCGCCGATAAGAACAAGAACGATGCCGACGGCGATGCCGAGGAACAGGGAGTCGAAGGGCAGGCCGACGAGCCGCCCCGCCAGGACGGCGCA
The DNA here is from genome assembly GCA_905234575.1 of uncultured Oscillospiraceae bacterium. Lineage (GTDB taxonomy): Bacteria > Bacillota > Clostridia > Oscillospirales > Oscillospiraceae > CAJOIG01. The sequence continues at coordinate 1,302 of CAJOIG010000076.1, read as the reverse complement.
GGGCCCCGCGATGATGGAGGCCACCGCCCATTTCCGGTCCACCCGGCCGGGGAAGAACAGGGCCGCGCACAGACAGGCGAACACCGCCGCCGCGCGGAGGCCCATGGACATGAAGGCAAAGCTGAGGATGGTGTCCCCGAGAGGGCCCATGGACAGCACGCAGGCCAGCGCCAGCACCAGGACCATCCACACCCGGCCCATGAGCCGCTGCTTCTGGGCGCCCTGGAACTTATCGGTAAAGCGGTTCAGGATGTCCTCGTTCAGCACGAAGGACATGCCGAGGGCAAGGCCCGCGCCGGTGCCCACCACGGCAATGAACAGCGTCCCCAGCACGACGCCGCCCAGCGCGCCGGGCATATACCGGGTGACGAAGGTGGTCAGGGCGGTCTTCGCCGCGAGCCCCGGGTAATTGGCCCGCATGAACAGGCCGACGAGGATTCCGCCGATGCCGATGGGCGGGATGAGGAAGGTGGACAGCAGGGCCCCGGTCCGGGCGGCGGCGTCCGACCGGGAGGAGAGCACCGCCTGGGCGTAGGTCTGGGTCGTGAGCACGCCGAGCAGCAGAGACACCCCCGCGCCGAGGTCCGTGCCCGCGCCCCGGGCAAAGAGGCTGAAGAAGTTCACGCCCTCCGGGTTGTCGATGCCCTTCACCATGGCGGTGAAGCCGCCGATGCCGCCCGTCATGTGCAGCACGATGACGCCGCTGCCGATCATGGCGATATAGAGCAGCACGAGCTTCAGGATCCCCACGAGGCCCGCGCCCCTCCGGCCGCCGATGACGACGTAGAGGATCATGAACACGGTGGAGATGAGAAGCTCCCACGCAAGCCCCAGGTTCGGGAACAGGACCGCCAGCACCGCCGAGGCCGCGAGCATCTGGGAGATGACGTTTATGAAGGTTCCGAGGGTGTTGAGCAGGGATGCGGAGATCCCGGCCGTGGGACCGAACTCCTTCTCCACCATGCCGATGAGGGTGCGTCCGCCGTTGTGGCGCAGCGGGCCGACGAAGCCCAGCGCCAGCACAAGGCAGGAGATGCCGCCGCCCAGGGTGAACCACCAGGCGGACATGCCGTAGTTATAGGCGAGCTGGGCCGTGCCCACCGTGGACGAGCCGCCCACGAGGGTGCCCATGATGATTCCGGCGGTGACGGCCGCACCGCTGCCCTGACCGCCGCCCTTCCCCCGGGCGCCGGAGTATACGCTCAGGCCCAGGATCAGGGCGACGGTGACGAGAACGCCGATCAGAACGGACAGTTCCATGAATCACACGGGATCGCCGAGGAATTTCTTTTCGAGACGGAA
>CAJOIG010000075.1 GCA_905234575.1 uncultured Oscillospiraceae bacterium | reverse complement strand
ATCGTTCCCCAGTCGCTGAACCTCTCCCGGGCGGACTTTGACGTCATCGACATCGTCGAGGAGATTCGGCGCCGGGTGGACGACGCCGGCATCCCCCGCGAGAAGCTGACCATCGAGGTCACCGAGAGCGTCGTCGGCAGCGATTTCGAGTTCATGCGGGAGCAGATCCTGCGCTTCCAGGCTCTGGGCTTCAAGGTATGGATGGACGACTTCGGCAGCGGCTACTCCTCCCTGGATCTTTTGCAGAACATCCGCTTCGACCTCATCAAATTCGACATGCGCTTCATGCAGCAGCTCGAAACCAGCGCCGCCGCCAAGATCATCCTCACCGAGCTGATGAAGATGACGCTCAGCCTCGGCATCGATTCTCTGGCCGAGGGCGTGGAGACGCAGGCGCAGTTGGAGTTTCTCCAGGAGGTCGGATGCAGCAAGCTGCAGGGCTATTACTTCACGAAACCCGTCCCCATGGCGACGATCCTTGAGCGGAACCAAAACGGCACGCAGATCGGCTTCGAGAACCCGGAGGAGGCGGATTATTTCGCCTCTCTCGCCCGGATCAACCTATACGATCTCACGTCCGTCGCGAGCGAAAACCAGGAGTCCATCCAGCGCTTCACCCATACGATCCCCATGGCAGTCATCGAAACGAAGGACCAATGGTTCCGCGTCACCCGCTGCAACGCGACCTACCGCGCCTTTGTGGAGAACAGCTTCGCATATTCCGCGATCGGCGTCGACATCCCCTTTGACGGGGAGCATGCCTTCGGCTCCGCCTTTTTGAGCGCGATCCAGCAGTGCAGACGAAACGGCAACCTCATCCTCCTGGACGAGACCGACGACGGCAAGACCACCCACACCATGATCCGGCGGATCGCGGTCGATCCCGTCACCGGCACGGCCGCGCTGGCGGTCGCCATCCTCGCGGTCACCGACGACTCCATCGACGACGCGCCGATCACCTACGTCCATATCGCCAAGGCACTGTCTTCCGACTATCGCTATCTCTACTACGTCGATCTTGATACGGAGGATTTCGTGGAATACAGCTCCGACAGCTCCCACCAGGATCTCTCCGTCGAGCGCCATGGCGCCGATTTCTTCGCCACCAGCCGTGCCGATGCCCTCCGCATCCTGCACAAGGATGACCAGGAGGCCTTCCGCCGCGCCTTCACCAAGGAGAACGTCGTCGGGTCCATCGACGTGAACGGGTCCTTCACCATCACCTACCGACTCCTTGAGCGGGGTGAGGCGCGGTACATGAGCATGAAGGCCGTTCGCATGCACCCAAGGGACAGCCGCATCATCATCGGCGTCAACGACGTGAACGCGCAGAAGCTGCAGGAGGAAGCCCTGGAGCGCATCCGCTCGGAGCAGAAGGTATACCGACGCGTCATGGCTCTTTCCGATGAGTATGTCTGCCTGTACACCGTCGACCTGGACACCGACCACTATGTGGAATACCGCGCCACGGAGGATTACGACGTCCTCGGCCTTTCCAAGGAGGGCGACGATTTCTTCGGCGTAGCGGTCCGCGAAAGCGCCTGGGCCCTGTTCGAGGAGGACGCCCCCAGGTTCGCCGCGGCCTTCTCCAAAAAGGACATCCTGCGGACCATCGAGCAAACCGGCCAGTTCGTTCTGCACTACCGCCTGATGATACGCGGCAAGCCCTGTTATGTGCGCCTGAAGGCCGCCATGCTCCGCGAAAACGACGGGCCGAAACTGATCGTCGGCGTTGAGAACGTCGACGCCCAGGTCAAGCGCGAACAGGAGCATGACCGGAACCGCTCCATCGTCCACGCGCAGATCAATCTGGATCCGCTGACCGGCGTAAAGAGCCGCACCGCCTACGAGGCCGTCGAGCAGCAGCTGAACTACCAGCTTGCCAACGGGATTCCGGTGGATTTCTCCGTGGCGCTGTTTGATGTGAAGTCCTCCGACGAGGCACATCCCGTGTCCGACGAAGGGGTGAAACGGGCGTGCTCCACGATCTGCGACACCTTCAAGCGGAGTCCCGTATTTCGCATAGAGGATCGCCGCTTCGTCGTGATCGCCCATGGCCAGGATCACGAGAACATGGACGAGCTGATGCGCCATCTGGCCGGAAGCGCCGTCCGGCTGCGCGCCGAGGAGGGCCTGCGCCTCGCCTACGGGATGGCGAAGCACGACGCGGAGCCCACGGTGGCCGAGGTGTGCCGGCACGCGGAAGCCGCCATGATCAACTGAATATGACGCAGAAGACCCGGCGGGCGATCCACCGGGTCCTCGCATAAAACAACACGCAGCCGGTTTTGGAAGGAGGCCGCCGCATGTATCCCATTCTCCTGTGTGCCGGAGCCGTATCGCTCATCGTCTATATACGGGAAAAGATCCGCGCCTGTTCCGTGAGGGCTGTCCTTCTCAAGTCCCTTGTCTCGTTCCTCTTCCTGGCCGTCGGGATCTATGGGGCCTGGCGCGGCGCCGGCGCGGCTTCCCCGCTCTGCCCCTTTGTACTGCTCGGCCTTCTGTGCGGTCTGCTCGGGGATATATGGCTGGACCTGAAATACGTCTTTCCGGAAAAGGACGTGCCGTTCACCTATGCGGGCTTCGCGACGTTCGGCGTCGGGCATATCTTCTATATCCTCGGAATGCTGCTCGCGTTTCCTCCCACCGAAAACCCGCTGGACGCGATCCTCCCGTTTCTTCTGGGCGCGCTGCTGAGCGCCGGGAACCTCGTTCTCGAAAAGCCCATGAAGCAGCACTATGGAAGGATGCGGACAACGGTCCTCCTGTACGGTTTTCTGCTGTTCGGGATGGTCCTGACGGCGGGGTATCTCGCGCTCTCCTATCAATGGAAGGAAACGCCGCTGAATCTGTTTTTCCTCGGCGGCGTGCTCTTTGCCCTGTCCGACCTGATCCTGAGCGGCACCTATTTCGGCACGGGAAAGGACCGTCCCATCGACATCACGCTGAATTACCTCACCTACTACGGCGGCCAGTTCCTGATCGCCTCCTCCCTGGTGTTTCTCCGCTGAAACGACGCGGCGCTCGGAAAAACTGCATAAAAAAGCATCCGAGCTTTCGCTCGGATGTTTCCTTTGGTGGACGATACAAGACTCGAACTTGTGACCTCCCGCACGTCAAGCGGATGCGCTACCAGCTGCGCCAATCGTCCATACGCTCTTTCAAGCATGGGATAGTTTACCGCAAACGAAACACAATGTCAAGAGTTTTTTGCAAAAAGCGATAAGAAATCGAAAAAAACGCCGCCCGGACCATTCATAAACCCGCACAGCAGGAGCAAACTATCGGCGGAGGGATGTTGGTGAAAGCAATCATTTTATCCGGCGGCGAAGGCACGCGCCTGCGGTCCATTTCCGGCGGTCTTCCGAAGCCCATGATGCCGCTTCTGGGGAAGCCGCTGCTGGAGCGGACCGTCGCGCTGCTGCGCGAGAACGGGTTCGACCGGCTCTGCGTCACGCTGCATTACGCGCCGGAGGCCATCCGGCGCTGTCTGGGGGACGGAGGCCGGTTCGGTGTGTCCATCGAATATCGACAGGAGGCGACGCCTCTCGGCACCGCCGGAGCGGTCCGCAACTGCCGGGATTTCATCGGCGACGACACGGTGCTCGTCATGAGCGGGGACTGCGCCTGCGACTTCGATCTCGCGGAGCTGTTCCGCGGGCACGAGGCGGGCGTGACCATCGCGCTGGCCGCGAACGCGGAGCCCCTTCCCTACGGACTCGTCGTCACGGATCGGGCCGGGCGCATCACCGGGTTCGTGGAAAAGCCGACCTGGGAGAAGGTCGTTACAGACCGGGTCAGTACCGGGATCTATGTGCTCGCCCCGGACGTGACGGACCGCATCCCCGAGGGAGTCCCCTACGATTTCGCGAAGGACCTGTTCCCGAAGCTCCTCGCAGAGGGGGTTCCCATGACCGGGCGCATCATGGAGGGATACTGGTGCGACGTCGGCACGCCGCGGGCGTATTATCAGTGCAACCTCGACGCGCTGGACGGGTTTTATCGGCTGCCGGAGGAGAACGGTCCAACCCGGCGGGTGATTCCCTGCCGGGACCGGGCACGGCTCATGCGCGCCATGACGGAGGCGCTGGCGGAGTTCGGCGCGGATATGACGGACGGCCTGACCTACAATTCGGAGCAGGGACGAGCCCATCTGGCGCCGCTGGCGGACCGGACGGCCCTCGCGCTGGAGGGCGATCCCGCCGCTGTGCGCGCGGTGGAGGCCCTGGCGCGCCGTCTGGAGCGAAGCGTCTGACGGCTCAGGACAGAGCCGCGCCGGTAGCCTCCTCCTCGTACTGCCGGGTGTAAAGACGGTAGTAGGCGCCGCGCCGGGCGATGAGCTCGTCGTGGCGGCCGCGCTCGATGATCTTGCCGTCGCTGACCACCAGAATGAGGTCCGCGTTCCGGATGGTGGATAGCCGATGGGCGATCACGACGGAAGTCCGGCCCCGGATGATCTCGTCGATGGCATGCTGGATGCGCTGCTCCGTCAGCGTGTCCACCGAAGCGGTCGCCTCGTCCAGGATGAGGATCCGCGGTTTTTTGAGGATGGCCCGGGCAAAGGAGATGAGCTGCTTTTCGCCGGTAGAGAGCTGATCCCCGCTCTCCCCCACGTCGGTGTCGAGTCCCTTGGGCAGGCTGTCCACGAGGTCCAGGGCGGAGACCAGGGACAGCGCTTCGCGGATCTCCTCCTCCGTGGCGTCGGGATCGCCGTACAGGAGGTTTTCCCGGATCGTGCCGGAAAACAGATGCGGCGTCTGCAAAACGCAGGCGATGGCGGAGCGCAGCCAGAGCTGGGAGCGCTCCCGGGCGTCGCGGCCGTCCACCAGGAGCGTCCCGGAGGTGGGCTCATAGAATCGGCAGATGAGGTTTGCGAGGGTGGATTTTCCCGCGCCCGTCTCCCCCACGATGGCAAGATTCGTGCCGAAGGCGATCTTCAAGTCAAAGTGTTCAAGCACGAGCTCCTCCCCGTCGGGATAGCGGAAGCTCACGTCCCGGAACTCCAGGTCGCCGTGGAGCGGCTCCCAGTTTTCCCGCTTGGGGTCATAGCTGTCGCCGTATCTCTCCACGACCTCCGGACGGTCCACCACATCCGAGCGGGTGGACAGGAGCTTGTGCAGGCGCTCAATGTTGATCTGCGTCGTAATGAGGCTGCCGATGGCGTCCACGACCCAGCGGACGGGCTCCATGAGGCCCAGGGCGTAGGACATGAACATGGAGAAGGTGCCGATCTGCTCTTTGGCGATGACGCCGCCCTGCCAGAGGACCAGCGCGAGCGCCAGGGACGAGGCAAAGCTCATGGTGATGGCGAACAGGCCGTGATACCGCGCCGCCGAGACGGAGCGGGAGCGCATCCGCTCGGTCCCCGCCGCGAAATGGTCCGCGAGCTTCTGCTCCACGCCCAGGGTCTTTACGGTCCGGGCGCCCATGACCCCCTCGTTGAAGTCACCGGTGATCTGGGCGTTCAGCTCCCGGATCTCCCGGTTGAGGGAGAACAGCCGCTTCTGAAACACGGCGTACAAAAGCGCCACCACGGGCAGGAGCGCCGTGACGAGCACCGCAAGACGCGGCTCGATGGAGAACATGGCGATCACCGCGCCGACTACATAGCAGAGCTGCCACGCGCTGTTTAAAAGCGTCCAGCTCAGAAGCTCGCCGATGCGCTGGGTATCGCTCATGATCCGGGAGTGGATGTAGCCCACGCTGTTCTGATTGAAATAGGAGAACGTCAGCGTCTGCAGGTGGGAAAACGCCGCGTTCCGCAGGTCCCGGTCGATACCCACCTCCACCCGCATCCCCCAGAGGCAGGAGATGTAATTGAAGCCCGCCGCTGCCAGGATGGCCCCGAGATACAGGGCGACAAAGGCCGGCATCGCACGCAGGTCGCCCCCGGTGACGAAGCGGTCCAGGGCATAGCGCTGGAACAGGGGCACGCCGATGTCGATGAGGCTGCCCAGGGCGCTCGCGGCAACGATGCCGAAGAGCTCCCAGCGAAAAGGACGCAGGTACGGAAGGATGGTCCGGATCCCGAAGAAGGTGCGCTGCTTTTTCATCATCACGCCTCCTCCTGGATCTCGCAGATCCGCTGGTACAGGCCCCCGGCCCGGCGAAGCTCCGCGTGGGTCCCGCGCTCCGCGACCCGGCCGCGGTCAAGCACCAGGATCTGATCCGCATTTTTGAGGGTCGTGATCCGGTGGGAGATGAGAAAGACCGTGCAGCCACGGAAGTGCTCGGAGAGCCCCGCACGGATGCGGGCGTCCGTCTCCGTGTCCACCGCGGACAGGGAATCGTCCAGCACCATGATAGGGGCCTTCCGCAGCAGCGCCCGGGCGATGGCCACGCGCTGCTTCTGTCCGCCGGAGAGGGTGACGCCACGCTCGCCGACGAAGGTGTCAAACCCCGCCGGAAAGCTGTCCGCCGTCTCCTCCAGGCACGCGGCACGGGCGGCGGCGCGGATGTCCTCCTCAGAAGCACCCTCCTCCGCCATGGCGATGTTCTCCCGGATGGAGCGGGAGAACAGGAACGGCTCCTGCAGCACCATGGCCGTGTTCCGCCGCAGCCAGGCGGTGTCGATGTCCCGCAGGTCCGTCCCGCCGATGGTGATGCGCCCGCCCTCGGGCGGGAGGTCATAGAGCTTGTTCAGAAGGAGCATGAGCGTGCTCTTGCCGCTGCCGGTGCCGCCGAGGATGCCGACGGTCGTCCCGCCGGGCACGGTGAAGCTCACATCCCGCAGGGTCTCCTGGTCCTCCTCATAAGAGAAACGGACGTGATCGAAGACGATGTCCCCGGAGAGGTCCGGCCGCAGGGCCGCGCCGGACGCACGCTCCTCCTCCGCGTTCATGATGTACGCGAGGCGCTCGATGCTGACGCCGGCCTTGCTCATTTCCGAGATCATCCGGCCCAGCATGCGGACCGGCCAGGTCATCAGCGCGCAGTAGGACAGAAAGGCGATGTACTCCCCCGCCAACATCCGGCCCCGCAGGCAGAACACCGCACCGAAGCAGACCGTCAGCAGGATCTGCGAGCCGGAGAGGACGTCCCCCACGCTCCAGAAGGTGGACATGGGCTTGGCCAGCCGCATCCAAAGGCCGGTGTAATGCCGGTTCTGCTCTGTGAAGCGGTCCCGCTCGTGCCGCTCCCGGCCGAAGGCGCGCACCACCCGCACCCCGGCCAGGTTCTCCTGCGCCATGGCGGAGAGGATGCCCTCATTCTCGTCGCACTCGAGGAAGGCCTTGCCGATGATTCGGTAATAGATCAGCGAATACAGGATGATGACCGGGACGGGCGCCAGCGCGATGAGCGTCAGCGTCGTGTCCATCCCCAGCATGAAGCCGATGGAGAGCCCCAGCAGGATGACAATGCGGAGGATCTCCGTCATCTGCGTGGAGATGAAGTTTTTCAGCGTGTCAAGGTCGGATGTGCAGCGCTGGATGATGTCGCCGGTCCGGTGCTGCATGTGCCAGGCGTAGGGCAGGCGCTCGATGTGCGCGTACAGGCTGTCCCGGGCGGTCTTGACAAGGTGTTGGACACGCGGTAGCCGTACTGCGCCGCCGCCTTGACCAGGGCGACGAGGATGAGAGCCGCCGCCAGCACCCAGATATGCTCCCCGAGCCACGCAAAGCCGCCGCAGCGCTCCGCCAGCGCCACCGCCCAGCCGGGCAGGGACGTCGGAGCCGCGCCGCCGAGGGCATTGTCCACCGCGACGCGCACGATCTGCGGACTGAGCATATCGCACAGGGCCGAGAGCACCGAGGCCGCCATGCTCAGAAGGAACAGGGCCTTGCTCCCCCGCAGGAACCGCATCAGAAGACGCCGGTTTTCTTTTTTGGTCGATTTGTTATTCATAGAAACAGCGTACCCCAGCCGGAGGCGCGTTGTCAAGTCCGCGCCCGCAAAATGACCGCCCGCGTTCTGTCGGCGCGGACGGCCTGCGTATTATGTGGAAAAATCAGATGTAAAACAG
>CAJOIG010000074.1 GCA_905234575.1 uncultured Oscillospiraceae bacterium | reverse complement strand
AGGTTCGCGGCGAGGGCGCGGGCCTTGGCGAGCTTGTCCCGCTCGGCGGCGACGACGGCCTCCGGCGCGCGGGAGACGAAGTTCTCGTTCGCGAGCTTGCGCTCCTGGCCCTCGATGTCCTTTTTGGCCTTCTCGAGCGCCTTTTCGATGCGGGCGCGCTCGGCGGCGAGGTCCACGAGCTCCGCCATGGGCATGAAGAGCTTGGCGTCCTCCGTGACCACCGTGACCATGCCGGTCGTGTCCGCGGGGGGCTCGGCCGTGACCGTCACCTCGCCGGCGTAGGCGAGGTTCGCGAGGTACACCGTGCTCTTTTCGAAGACGGTGGTCTTCTCCGAGGCGACGATGAGGTGCGGGCGCTTGGAGGGCGGGACGTTCATCTCCGCCCGGCGGCTGCGGATGGCCTTGACCGCGGTCATGATGGCCTCGAAATCCGCCTCGTCCTGCGGGAAGGACAGCGCCTCGTCATACTCGGGATAGGGCGCGACGATGAGGGCCTCGCCCTCGTGGGGGATGGCGCCGAAGATCTCCTCCGTGATGAAGGGCATGAAGGGGTGCAGGAGCTTCAGGACCTCCGTCAGGACGTACAGCAGCACCTGCTGCGCGCCGACGTCGCCCTCGCGCAGGCGGGGCTTCGTGATCTCTATGTACCAGTCGCAGAAGACCTCCCAGATGAAGTCGTAGATCTTCGTGGCGGCAAGGCCCATCTCGAACTTGTCGAAGTTCTCGTTCACCTCCGCGACGAGGGAGTTGAGCTTCGAGAGGATCCAGCGGTCCTCGAGCTTGAGCTCGGCGGGCAGCCCGTTTTCCTCGATGGTGAGGTTCATCATGACGTAGCGGGCGGCGTTCCAGAGCTTGTTCGCGAAGTTCCGCATGGCCTCGCAGCGCTCGGTGTAGAAGCGCATGTCGTTGCCGGGGGAGTTGCCGGTGATGAGGTTGAAGCGCAGGGCGTCCGCGCCGTACTTGTCGATCATCTCGATGGGATCGACGCCGTTGCCGGCGGATTTCGACATCTTCTTGCCCTGCGGATCCCGGACGAGGCCGTGGATGAGGACCGTTTTGAAGGGCTCCTGCTTCATGTGCTCCATGCCGGAGAAGATCATGCGGGCGACCCAGAAGAAGATGATGTCGTAGCCCGTGACGAGCACGTCCGTGGGGTAGAAGTAGGCGAGGTCCTCGGTCTTCTCGGGCCAGCCCAGCGTGGAGAAGGGCCACAGGGCGGAGCTGAACCAGGTGTCCAGCACGTCCGGATCGCGCTCGATGTTCTTCGAGCCGCACTTCTCGCAGGCGCAGGCGTCCTCCCGGGAGACGGTGACGTGCCCGCAGTCCGCGCAGTACCAGGCGGGGATCTGGTGCCCCCACCAGAGCTGGCGGCTGATGCACCAGTCCCGGACGTTGTGCATCCAGTTGAGGTACGTCTTGGAAAAACGCTCGGGGACGAACTGGATGGTCCCGTCCTCCACGACGCGGATGGCCTCCTTGGCAAGAGGCTCCATCTTCACGAACCACTGGTCGCTCGCGAGGGGCTCCACGTCGCTGTGGCAGCGGTAGCAGGTGCCGACGTTGTGGAGGTGGTCCTCGATCTTCACGAGATAGCCGCCGGCCTCGAGATCGGCGAGGACGGCCTTCCGTGCCTCGTAGCGGTCCATGCCGTTGTACTTGCCGCCGTTGATGATCTTCCCGTCGCCGTCGATGACGAGGATCTGCTCGAGATCATGGCGCAGGCCGACCTCGAAGTCGTTGGGGTCGTGGCAGGGGGTCATCTTGACGCAGCCCGTGCCGAACTCCATCTCGACGTATTCGTCCGCCACGATGGGGATCTCCCGATTCATGAGCGGGAGGATGCAGGTCTTGCCGACGAGGTGGGTGTAGCGCTCGTCGTTCGGGTTCACGGCGACGCCGGTGTCGCCGAGCATGGTCTCGGGGCGGGTGGTGGCCACGATGACGTCGCCGCTGCCGTCCGCGAGGGGATAGCGCAGGTGCCAGAGCTTGCCGGGCTTCTCCTCGTATTCGACCTCCGCGTCGGAGAGGGCCGTCGTGCAGTGGGGGCACCAGTTGATGATGCGCTTGCCCTTGTAGATGAGGCCCTTCTCGTACAGCGAACAGAACACCTCGCGCACGGCCTTGGAGCAGCCCTCGTCCATGGTGAAGCGCTGGCGCTCCCAGTCGCAGGAGGAGCCCAGGGTCTTCAATTGGGTGACGATGCGGTCGCCGTACTTGTTTTTCCAGTCCCACACGCGCTCGAGGAACTTCTCGCGCCCGAGGTCGAAGCGGGTCAGGCCCTCCTCGTTGCGGAGGTTCTCCTCGACCTTGATCTGGGTGGCGATGCCGGCGTGGTCATACCCGGGCAGCCAGAGGGCGGAATAGCCCTTCATGCGCTTGTAGCGGATGAGCACGTCCTGGAGCGTCTCGTCCACGGCGTGGCCGAGGTGGAGCTGTCCCGTCACGTTGGGGGGCGGGATGACGATGGTGAAGGGCTTTTTCTCCGGGTCGCGCTCGGCATGGAAATAGCGCCCGTCCAACCACTGCTGATAGATCTTTCCTTCGACCTGCTTGGGGTCGTACTGCTTGGGGAGTTCTCTCATTTGAACATGGCCTCGATTTCTCCGGCGGGGGAGAGGCCGGTCTTCTTCGCGATCACCTCGCCGTCCCGAAAGGCGATGAGGGTGGGGATGGCCATGATGCCGTATTTCTGGGCCAGCTCCATCTGCTCGTCGGTGTTGACCTTGCCGACCTTGACGGCGCTCTGGGCCGCGGCGAAGGCGTCCACGATGGGGCTCTGCATCTTGCAGGGGCCGCACCAGGGAGCCCAAAAATCCACCAGCGTATCGCCGGAGGCGATCGTGGCGTCGAAATTGTCTTTCGTCAGTTCAAGTACGCTCATGATTGTATCTCCTGTCAAAGAATTTATGATTTGGTTTTGCCGAGGTATCCGTCGGCGCTCAGGGCGGCGACGTTGCCCTCCCCGACGGCCTTCGCGATCTGGTAGGGGCGGCCCGTGCAGTCCCCGCAGGCGAAGACGCCCGGCATGCTCGCGGCCATGCTCCGGTCCACGGCGATGTGTCCGCCGTCCAGGGCCAGGCCCGGCAGCAGCACCGACGAGGCGACGGTGTCCCGCAGGACGAACACGCCGTCCACGGGGTATTCCACGCCGTCCGCCACGAGGGACGCGACCTTTTCCGTACCTCGGATCTCGTAGGTTTTCGCGCGGGTCCGGTCGAAAAACTCCACCTCGCAGCCGATGCCGGAAAGAAAATCCGCCTCCTCCCGGGCGTCCGCGGACAGGCCGATGACGGCGACCCTTTTGCCGCGGTAGAACATCCCGTCGCAGGTGGCGCAGTAGCTGACGCCCCGGCCGAGAAGCTCTGCCTCGCCGGGATAGGCCCTGGGCTGGGCGGCCCCGGAGGCGAGGATGAGGGAGCGCGCGGCGTAGACGTCCGTCCCGACGCTGACCATGAAGCTCTCCCCCAGGGGCATGACGCCCGTGACCCGGCCTGTGACGGTGGGGATCGCAAGCTGTGCAAAGCCCTCGGTCATTCGGGCGAGCAGTTCCGCGCCGCTCATGCCGACGAGGCCGGGGTAGTTGTCGATGGCGTGGGCCTTGTGCAGGGCGGAGGTCGCCGCGGGATTCGAGATCACGAGGACACTCCGGCCGCGGGCGCGGGCGGTCAGCGCGGCGGAGATGCCCGCCGGTCCGCCGCCGAGGATGAGGATGTCATAGGTCTCGTTCATGGCGGTCCTCCCGAAAGCGAATAGTCGTTCAATATGCTATTATATCCAAAATCCCGGGACTTGTAAATCATAAAACCCGCCCGGCGGGCATTTTTTCCGGGCGTTGACACCCCGGACGGCGGGTTGTATACTATAAATACAGAAAAACCTGTCCAAACGGAGGGATCGTATGAGCAAGAGACAGTGGATCTGGCTGATCATCGCCATCGCGGTTTTCGCGGCGATGGGCGTCACCAGCGTGGTATCGAATGCCTGGGCCGAGCGCAGCCGCGCGGAGAGCCTCACCCTGCTCCAGGACAGCTTCGTCCCGAGCATCGGCGGCACGGACGCCACGCCCGCGTTTCCCGAGGAGCCCTTCCTCGCAAAGCTCGACATCGAGGGCGTCATCATGGAAAGCGGCGGCGGCGTCGGCCTCGGTATGGCCGTGACGGAGTTCGACCTCGACTATATCCTCGACTACATCGACCGGCTCATGGACTGCGAGGAGAACCGGTGTATCGTGCTGTTCGTGGATTCCGGCGGCGGCGAGGTCAAGGCCTCCGACGAGGTGTATCTGAAGCTCATGGACTACAAGGCGGCCACCGGCCGGCCCGTTTACGCCTACTTCGACGGCACGGCCTGCTCCGGCGCGTACTACATCGCCTCCGCCGCGGACACCATCTGGGCCAACCGCAACTGCCTGTGCGTGAACATCGGCGTCTACACCCAGGTGTACAACCTCCACGACCTGTTCGAGAAATACGGCGTGAAAGAGATCATGATCAAATCCAGCGAGAACAAGGGCATCGGCGCCATGGGCCAGGAGTGGACCGAGGAGCAGCTCGCCATCTACCAGTCCATCGTGGACCTGTGGTACGACCAGTTCCTCGGCGTCGTGGCCGAGGGCCGCGGCATGACGAAGGAGCAGGTGAAGGCTCTGGACGACGGCCGCGAAATGCTGGCGCCCCAGGCGCTGGACGCGGGCTTCATCGACGGCATCTGCCGGTACGAGGAGTTCCGGGACTATCTTCTGAAGGACGGGGACGTGATCCTCTACGAGGAGGAGCCGGTGATCGACCCCTTCACACAGTTGATTCAGAATTTTTACGGCAAGCTCGAGCGGCTCGTGCCCCGGTCCGAGGCGGAGATCCTGCGGGACCTGATGAACGAGCACGACGGGATCACGGTGATGGCCTATGCCGGATGATGCCATGACCCGCGCGGGCTTCGGTCCCCGCGCCGCGGCGTACCTCCTCGACCGCGCCATCGTCCTCGCAGGGCTCTGCCTCGTGCGGCTGCCCTTCGGCGTCGCCGCGCTGTTCGGGGCGGGCGGCCCCACCGCGAAGGATTTTCTGTTCGACCACAGCTTCCTCGACGTGCTCTGCTGGGCGCTGGGGGCGGCGTATTTCGTGCTGCTGACGGTTTTCTGCGGCGGCGCGACCCTGGGCAAACGGGTGATGCGCCTGCGCCTCGTCCGGGCGGACGGGGAGCCCCTGCGCTTTCTCGACGTGCTCTACCGCGAGACCGTCGGGCGCTTCCTCAGCGGCATCCTGTGCCTGGGGTATCTCATGGCCCTCGCCGACCGGGAGCACCGGGCCTTCCACGACTGGCTCTGCGGCACGGCGGTGGTCTACGACGGCGTGACCCTGCCGGAGCGCCGCCGCCCGGACCCGGCGGAGCATGCCTGGACCCCGACGGAGCCTGCCCTGCCGGCGGCAGAGCCCGACACTCTGGCGTCCGGACCTGCCCTGCCGGAGACGCCCTTCAACCCCTTTGCCGGGTACTCGATCCCCGGCGAGCCGGCGGAAAAGGAGGACGGCGATGCCCCCAAGACGTGAGGACGGGCTCGGCCGGATCCTCTTTCCCTTCGACGCGGCGGCCCTCGTGATCGCCGTCCTGCTGACCGTGCGGACCGGCGTCGTCGGCCTGTGGCGTCTGCCGGTGCTGGCGGGCTTCTTCCTGCTGGCCTTCGCCGCCTGCATGGCCGCCTACTATTTCGTCATCTTCCTGATCTCCCTGACGGTGGACATGAAAAAGCCCGTGCAGGAAAACCATCCCCTCCATCGGCGGATCGTTTTCCTCGCCACCGGACACATCTGCCGCTTCGCCCGGCTCCGGCTCCACGCCGAGGACTGGGAGTGGCTGCCGGAAGGGCGCTTTCTCGCGGTGTCGAACCACCGCTCGGCCTATGACCCCATCGCCGCCGTCTGGGCCCTGCGGAAGACCCCGACCGTCTTCATCACGAAGCCCGAGAACTACCGCATCCCGGTCGCCGGACCCATGATCTGCAGCGCCGGGTTCCTGTCCATCGACCGGGAGGACCCGCGGGAGGCCATGAAGACCATCCAGAACGCCGCGAACCTCCTGAAAAACGATGTTGTCTCCGTGGGCGTCTACCCCGAGGGCACCCGGAACCGGGAGCCGGAAAACGGGCTGCTGCCCTTCCACAACGGCGTGTTCAAGATCGCCCAGAAGGCGGACGCCCCCCTCGTCGTGATGACCGTTCGGGGCACGGAGCATATCCGGGACAACTGGCCCTGGCGGCCGACGGACGTCACCCTCCATATCTGCGCGGTGATCCCGCCGGAGGAGCTCAAGGGCTCCACTGCCGACGTCAGCCGCCGCGTTCAGGACCTCATGGAGCGGGACCTGGCGGCGGAGTGATTACGTTTACATAATATTTTTCCCGAGAATTATTACGATTTGTTGTTTTCAGCGACGGATTTTTGTGGTAGGATATATCCGTAATAATCCGCTTTCCGAGGGGAGGCGAACCGATGAACAAAAAAGTCGCCGCCGGCATCGCGGTCTCCGTGGCCGTGGCCAGCGTCGCCACGAACCTGGCCTTCACGCCGGAGGAGCTGACCCACGACCAGGCCTGGCTCGAGACCCATACCCGCACCGTGCAGCACAGTGAGCTGGACGAGCTCGAGATTGAATACACCGAGCCGGAGGAGCTCAGCCGCACCGACACCCTCCGCGCCCGGCTCCTGCGCCTGCCCGTGGTGCTGAAGGTGCTGCTGCTCATGCCGCTGTGGCTCCTGGGGGCCATCCCCGTGGCCATCGGCACCGGCGCGCTGTCCGCGCTGTCCCCCGTCTGGGGCGCGGTGGCGAGCTTCCTGCTCCAGGCCGCCGTGCTGGTGGGCGTGTTCTGCGCGGTGTATAAGCTGGTGTTCCCGAACCGGAGCATCAAGGAGCTCTTCCAGAAGAAGAACCGCCGCTGGCTTTTGGGCGGCGCGCTTGCCGTCGCGGGGGTGAACCTCGTCCTCAGCTTCGCGTGGGACGGATGGCCCTTCGTCCGCATCGCGCTGCTCGCCGTGTCCGGCTTCGGCGTGCTGTTCCTGCTGTGGAACCGCATCTGCGGCAAGCTCAAGGGACCCGAGCCCGGCGTCGTCCATACGAAGCTCAAACTCGAATACTGACGGACCAAAAACCCGGCCTTCCGTTACGGAGGGCCGGGACTTTTTTGCTTTATGCCGTTCATTTCCCCTGCCGGCGGCACCAGATGTTCATGACGAGGTCCACCGGCAGATGCTTCACGAGCAGGACCTGCCAGCGGACCGGCGCGCCGAGGATGGAGATCTTCTTCCGCTTTCGTAAGTCCTTCATCGCCTGCACCACCACCTGGTCGGCGGTGTACCAGCGGTCGAAGTAGTTGATGGTGTCGTCGTGCACGGCCCGGTCCATGAATTCCGTCTTGATCCAGCCCGGGCAGACGCACATGTCGAAGATGCCGCGTCTCTTCAGCTCCCGGCCCAGAGAGCGGCTGAAGCTGAGGACATAGGCCTTGCTCGCGCTGTATACGGCCTGATAGGGCACCGGCTGCCAACTGGAGTTGGAGCCGAGGTTGATGATGGAATCTCCCGCCTTCATGTACGGCAGGGATATAAGGCACATCGCGGTGAGGGCCTTGTCGTTCACGTCGGCGATGCCGA
>CAJOIG010000073.1 GCA_905234575.1 uncultured Oscillospiraceae bacterium | reverse complement strand
GGCGCGGCGGGGCGGTATACTTTTTGCAGAAAGCCCGTGGACGAACGCTCCCGGGCGCATCCGAGAAAGGAGAAATCCCATGAAGAGAAGCATCAGCATCCTCCTGTGCCTCGCGCTGGCCCTGTGCCTCGGGGCGGGTGCCTTCGCCTCCGGCGAGGCGAGCGGCAGCGGCGAGGCGACCGCGGCGGAGCCCACCTACACCGCCCTCGCGGAGCAGTACCCCGACGCGGCCATCACCCTCGACGGCGTGGCCATGGGCCAGGTCCGGCGGCTCGTCACCACCGCGGCGGAGGCCTACGACGGCGGCAAACCGGACGAGACCCACACCACCGGCCTCGGCGTCACGAAGGACGGCGGGACCACCTTCATCACGTCGACGGACGACGATACCGTCGGCATCGCCATCCGCAACACCGGCGCCTTCGTCCTGGGCGGTGGGTCCGATCCCGCTCTCGTGGCGGAGAAGATCAACTTCTCCTACATCACGAGCAGCTACTATCCCGACTGGAACGCCTTCTGCGCCGCGCTGGGCTATGACGCGAGCCTCAGCCTCGAGGAGATCGCCCAGGCACTCGTGGACAGCGGCAGCACCGCCCGCTACACGAACCTCGGCCTCGCCGTGCCCGACACCGTGGTCCTCTCGGACTACGTCCTCGATCTGGCCGGCATCGGCACGAACGACATGGGCGGCTTCGGCGCGGCGGTCTACGTGACCGACAACGCCGCCGCGGAGCTCAACAACTTCCGGGTCATCACCCGCGGGCCCGGGCGCGGCACCCTGTTCACCCGCTTCGGCGCGAACGTCACGGTGAACGGCTCCACCTTCTACGCCGTGTCCGACCCCGACCTCATGACCATGCAGGGCTGCCCGCCGGGGCTGTTCCTGGAGGGCAAGATCCGCGCCACGAACGCCGTCGGCGCGTCCAGCGTGACCTACAACGATTCCGTCGTCATCTCCCAGGGCTGGGGCGCGCTCAGCACCGACAGCGACGACCTCTACACCGACTGGTCGAACCCCACCCAGCTCCACATCAACAACAGCTACATCGCCGTCCTCACGAGCGGCTACGGCGCCTATTCCGACGGCGGCGCCCGGGACTACTTCGTCGGCTCCGTCATCGACGTGCCGGACTACGGCGCGGTGGAGACCGGCATGGGCATCGTCTCCTTCGAGGACTGCTACCTGAACGTGGGCGAGTACGGCGTCATGACCCACTCCGGCAACAGCGTCGGCGAGATCGTCTTCCGCAACTCCCGCCTGCACGTCGGCGAGGCCGGCGTCATGCTCCGGGATACCGCGAACACCGTCCTCTTCGACCACTGCACCATCGCCTTCGACGGCACCTACACCATCGACCCGACCGCCGCGGAGGTCTGGGGCGTGGACCTCGCGGACGTGGACGCCCAGTTCGGTACCGTGAACGGCGCGGACCCGGACTATGAGCACACCGTCTTCAGCACGGGCGACTCGAACTGCATCGTGAAGCTCATCCACAACTCCGATTCCGGCTCCGGCTCCGAGAGCTCCGGCAAGGCTCCGAACGTCACGATCCGCGACTGCGTCATGGCGGGCGACATCCTGAACACCGCCGCCATGGAGGGCGACGAGTACACCGCTACGAGCGGCCCCGCCGGCGTCGGCGTGCGCCCGGCCCGCAGCCTCGACGTGACCCTGGACGGCTCCGTCATCACCGGCGCCATCTCCCTCGGCAGCGACACCTGGAAGGTCACCCACTTCGCCTCCGGCGACACCGCCTCCCAGGAGATCGGCTACGCCGCCGCCACGGAGCTCGGCTTCTTCCGCGAGGGCGACAAGGGCCTCGCCTTGACCCTCGAAAACGGCGCGGTCTGGAACGTGACCGAGACCTCCTACCTCACGAGCCTCACCATCGACGGCGCCTCCTCCATCCCCGGCGCGTCCGTGACCGTGGACGGCGTTCCCACCGTCCTCGCGGCGGGGACCTACACCGGCGAGATCGTCGTCGCCCCCGGCGCAGCCTCGTAAATTTCCCGAAAACAGCGACCCGGCGGAGAGCTTTGCGCTCCCCGCCGGGGTTTTTGATTCACATGTGTATACTCAGGGCTCTCCGGTGGCCGCGCCCTCCGTGTCGTACTGGGCGAGGACGTCCAGCATCTGGGAGATCATCTCCTCGTCGGACAGGCGGAACTTGATCTCCACCCGGCGGCTCGCGTCGTCGTTCACAGTGCCGTCGGCGTTATAGATGGGATCCGACCAGGAACGGCCCGCCACGGACAGCAGCGAGCGGATGTCCGAAAGCTCGTCGGCCGTGAAGAGGGACTGCCCGTCCCCGAAGCAGTAGGCCGCGACGGACTCCGCGCGGTCCTGGGAGAGCTGCAGATTGTACTCGTAGGTGCCGGAGGTGTCCGTGTGTCCCTCGATGATGATCTCGGAGATGTAGCCGATGAACTCATCGGAGAGCACGACGTCGAAGTACTTGGGCAGGAAATCCCGCAGCGTGTCCTGCCCGGCGGAGGCCAGGGCGGCGCTGTTGAAGTCGTAGAGGATGCTGGAGTCCAGGGTGATGGCGCCGGTCTTCTCGTCGATGGCGATGGAGAGGCTGGAGTTCGCGAACTCGTCCCGCAGGGCGGCGATGAGGTCCCGCTTGACGCCGATGATCTGCTCGAGCTGGAGCTGCTGGCTCTCGAGGGCGTTCGTCTGCAGGGAGATCATGGCCTCCTTGTCCTCGAGCTGCTGCTGCTGGAGGGCCAGCAGGGTCTGGGACGCCGCGAGGGCGTTCTGCTGCTCCAGGAGCTGGGCCTGGGCGGCCTCCAACGCGGCCTGCTGCTCGTCAAGCCGCGCCTGCTGCTCGTCGAGCTGCGCCTGCTGGTCCTCCAGAAGGAGGCTCTGCTCCGTCGTCAGGTCCAGGTAGCCCAGGTTCTCCAGGATGGCCTGCTCCAGCTCCTCCTCCCGATGCTGGAGCTCGAGCTCGCTCGCGTCGTAGGAGTTTTTCACCTGCATCAGCACGAACAGCGTGCCGCAGATGATGAGGATGAACATGAGGAGCACGCCGGCCATCATATCGGAATAGGACTGCCAGAAGCTCGTCTCATGGAATTCCGTGGGTTTTCTTTGCGGTCTGGCCATGGCGAGCCTCCTTTATCCGACGTCCGTGCGGCGGTCGAGCTCCGCGTTGAACTTGTTCAGGCTCTTCTGCGTGTCGGACACGGCCTTCAAAAGGACCTTGAGCTCGGCGTCGATGGCCTTGGAAACGGCCTTCACGTCCCCGTCTATGGCGGAGGCCGTCCGCGGCAGGCTCTGCAGGGAGCGGGTGACGTTGTCCGCGGCGGCGTTCATGCCGCCCATGCTGTCGTTCAGGCGGGCGATGCTTTCGTCCAGCAGGGCCATGCTGTCGCTGACGGAGCGGGACAGGACGCCGTCCAGGTCCCGGGCGGCGGTGGTGAGCCGGTCCGCGGCGGTGGTGACGTCCGCGGCGGCGGACTCCGAGAGGGAGCGGATATCCTCGGCGCTCCGGGCGATGAGGGCCCCGGCGTCGGACAGCTCCCGGGCGGCGGCGGCGCTGGATGTGTCGATGCCCGCGGCCACGGCGGCGGCGGCCTGGGAGGCTTTCAAGGCCTCCCGGGAGGTCTCGGCGGTGCTCTGCGCGGAATCGGACACGACGCGCAGGTACTCCTGCTCCTGCTCCCGGAGGGTCCGGTAGTCGCCGAGCAGGCCGCGCATCTCCTCCGTCACGCCCCGCTGGGCGGCGGTGAGCTTCTCGATGGCATCCGTGTAGGAGGCCATGGTCTCCGTAATGGCGGCGGCGTTCTTCTGGGCGTCGCCGAGGCCGGCGGTCGTGCGGGCCACGTCCGCGGAGAGCAGGCCGATGCTGTCGATCATGTCCTTCTCCCAGCGGGTCAGCTCCTCCGTGCGGGCCTTGAGCTGCACGAAGATGTTGCCGAGGGCGGTGTTCATGCTCTCGAGGAAGTACTTCACCACCCGCTCCATGCCGGCGCGCTGGTCCTCGATGGCCACGGTAACATACTGGGTGATGGTGCGCTTGAGCTCATCCACCGAGGGCGTCATCAGCGTGATGATGGCCTCGCTGACCTGGGTGCCGATGCTGGTGCCGAAGCTCTGCAGCGCGGCGTTCTGCTCGGTCTGGAGGCGGAGCATGGCGTTTTCCGCGGCGTGCTCGTTCGTCGGGCGCACGTCCTCGGTAAAGGCGTCCTGAAAGTCGTAAAGCGTCTCCAGGCTGTCCCGCAGGAGCTTTTTATAGGTCAGGCCGAACAGCAGCGAGTAGATGAGGCCGAAGATGGAGGTCAGGAACGCGATCTTGATGCCCGCCATCAGCGCCTGGGTGCTGGTCTGCATCACGTCCACGGTGGAGGCGTCGAAGTTCCGCAGGCCGTACACGAGGCCGATGAAGGTGAAGAGGATGCCGAGGCCGCTCATGATGCCGCCGAGCTGGTCGCAGAAGGGCTTGTTCACGGCGGAATAGAGGAGCTCCTCGCCGATGTAGTCCTCGAGGCGCACGTCCGCCGTGAGGGAGCTCTGCTTCTGGAGGCGGCGGCTCTCCTTCAGGTACGCCCGCCAGCGCTCGTCCAGGCGGCGCTCGTCGAAGAGGTGGTCGTTCTGGCTGTACCGGTTCCAAAGCTCCCGGGGCGTGGCGTCCGCGTCCCGGATGTCCTCCGTCTTCCGGGCGAGAGCCGAGGCGATCCGGGCCAGGGGCCGGGCGCTGCCCTCGAAGTAGAGGATGAGGAAGATCCCCGCCAGCGCGGCGAAGACGAGGTTGATGAAAAAGTCCGTGTAGCCCGTTCCCGTCCTCGTCAGCCAGAACACGCCGATGGAGGCGGCGAAGACGACAAGGAACAGGATGCGGCTGAATACGTTCCAGGCTTTGATGCGTTTGCCCATGATGCAGGTCCTCCTGATGTCCGCGCGGGCGCTCCGGCGCGGAGGATGATGCGGGGTCGTCGGCGGCGTCCGCCACGGGCCGCCGGTCCTATAGTATACCATACTTGTAACTAAATTGTAAAGATTTTATGACAGAAGTAACATTTTTTGCGAAATCCGTCGGATTTTCCCGGCGCGCAGGCGGAGAACCCGCGGAAAATCAAGGGATTCTACGAGTCGTAGAGTCGGGGGGAACGGTTCGTAGAGCGCGATTTCCCCGGCCCGGAGAGCGGGGACGGGAGAATAGGTTGCTGAAACGGCGGCGTTTGGGCTATGCTTTCTCCATGCGGTGCACGCCGCGATCATCTTTTTCGGAGGAGAGCATTCATGCTTCGCATTTTCACCGACAACGCCTCGAATCTTCCGCCCGAGCTTGTTGACCGCTACGACATCGGGATCGTTACCATCGACTGCTTCGCGGACGGCGAGACGCTGGATTTTTCCGACGGCTTCGACGGCCACGAATACTATGACGCCATGCGCGGCGGGCGGGTCGTCCGCACGGCCATGCCCTCCATGGGCGCCTTCCTCGACGCCTTCACCCCCGTGCTGGCCGCCGGGGACGAGCTCATCTACGTCGGCATGTCCGGCGGCATCAGCGGCACGGCGGCGCTGGCCCAGAGCGTCGTCACCGAGCTGCGGGAGGAGTTCCCGGAGCGGAAGCTCGCCGCCATCGACACCCGGGGCGCCTCCCTCGGGGAGGGGCTGCCCGTGCTGTACGCCGCGCGGCTGCGGGACGAGCGGATCCCCTTTGAGGAGATCGTCGCCCGCACGAACGAGCGCTGCGGCAACGTCTGGCAGGTGTTTACGGTGGACGATCTTTCCTATCTCCGCAAGACGGGTCGGCTCTTCCACGCCGCGGTGAAGGTCACGAACACGCTGAACGTCAAGCCCATCCTGGTGGGCGACGAGGACGGGCACATCGTCCTGCGGGGCGTCACCCTGGGCCGCCGGCGCTCGCTGGACGCCCTGACCACGCGCTACCGGGAGCACTGCTCGGACAAGACCGCCCCGGTGGGCATCGCCCACGCCGACAGCGCCGCGGACGCCGCCTACGTCGCCGCCCGGCTGCGGGAGTTCGGCTGCGTCGGCGACATCACGACGGTCATGTACGAGCCCGTCACCGGCTCCCACGTGGGTCCCGGCACGGTGGCGCTGTTCTTCCTCGGCGAGGGACGGCCCTGACGCAGACAATCGAGACCACGGCGGAGAGGGCCTTTTCCTCTCCGCCGCTTCGTCATCCGACAAGCGACAAGAATCATCGTCTTGTACATTCTCGGCGATATGTGATATGATACCTGCCATGAATGTACGAAAGGAAACCTGGATGGGCCATGCCCTGGCCCTGTTCTGCGCCATGGTGTGGGGCGTGACCTTCGTGGCGAGCAAGAGGCTCCTGGCCGCGTACACCCCGACGCAGCTCATGTTCATGCGCTTCGTGCTGGCCTACGCCGTGCTGTGGGTCCTGCACCCGAAATGGGAGCGCCTCGTCCCGCGGGAGGAGCTGAGCTTCTTTTTCATGGGCCTCACGGGCTGCACGCTGTATTTCTGGACGGAGAACACCGCCCTGACTCTCACCGCCACGGCGAACGTCAGCACCATCGTCGCCCTGGCCCCCCTGCTGACGGCGGTGCTCGCCCACTTTGCCGCCCGGGAGCGCGAGCCCCTAACGTCCCGGACCTGGATCGGCTTCGCGGCGGCGTTTTTCGGCGTGCTGCTCGTGGTGTGGCAGGGGACCTTCGTGCTGCGCCTGAGCCCCGCCGGGGACCTGCTCGCCCTCGCGACGGCGGTCCTCTGGGCCGTGTTCTGCGTGCAGCAGACCTACGCCCTCGCCCGGCGCTCGAGCCTTCTCATCACCCGCAAGGTGATGTTCTACGGCATCGTGACCTGCCTGCCGCTGCTGCTAATGGGGGGCGTAAGCGACTTCTCTCCAGCGCCGGTGCTGGGGTCGGGGACGAACCTGCTGTGCCTGCTCTTTCTCGCGGTCCTCGGCAGCGCGCTGTGCTATCTCGCGTGGGCAGCGGCGGAGCGCCTCCTGGGTCCCGTGGTCACGAGCAACTATGTCTACGCGATCCCGTTCATCACGATGCTGGCGGGGGCCGCGCTTCTGGGGGAGCCCATCACCGTGACGGGCGTGCTGGGGGCGGCGCTCATCGTGGCAGGGGTCTGGATTGCCTCCGCCAAACGGACATAAAAAGGCCCGCGCAAAGGACGCTTCCCTTGCGCGGGTTTTTTGCGGTTTCGGTTGTCATAATCCGAAAAGACTGGTATAATGTAGGGACCCGTCATAGAATTACCACGGGTCGGCGCAGACGGTCGGGGCCCCGGCGGCGCGGACGGCCTCGAAGGCCAGCACCCGCGTCGGATCGAGGCAGCCGTCCAGGAGCTCCAGCTCCCGGAACGCGATGGGCAGCTCCGTGCAGGCCAGAAGGAAGGTCTCCGCACCCCGCTCCCGGAGCGACGCGAGGATGTCCCCTACCGGGATGTCCGTCAGAGGGACGCGGCGGCCCTTCACGCCGTCGTAGATGAGGCGCATGATCAGCGCCTGGTGCTCCGCCGCCGGATACACGGCCTCCACCCCCGCCGCCGCGAGGGCGTCGGCATAGACCCCGCTGCGCACGGTCCCGTCCGTCGCGAGGACGGCCGCCCGGCGCACCCCCGCCTGACGCAGGACCTGCGCCGTCAGGCGCGGCATGTGCAGCACCGGGACGCCCACCGCCGCCGCCAGCCGGTCATAGAAATAATGCGCCGTGTTGCACGGCAGGAGCAGAAGCTCCGCCCCCGCCGCCTCCAGACGGCGGCCGCTGCGGATCATCTCCG
>CAJOIG010000072.1 GCA_905234575.1 uncultured Oscillospiraceae bacterium | reverse complement strand
GCGCGGTCTTGCCAACTCCATCAAAGAGCTGCTTATGAGCGCGGAGTACATCCTCGCGGGCGGGAACGAGAACGTCATCCTCTGCGAGCGCGGCATCCGCACCTTTGAGACCTACACCCGGAACACGCTGGATCTTTCCGCCGTGCCGGTGCTCAAGGAGCTCACCCATCTGCCCGTGATCGTGGATCCCAGCCACGCCACGGGTCAGGCGAGCCTGGTTCCCTCCATGGCGCTTGCGGCGGCAGCCTGCGGCGCGGACGGACTCATGATCGAGGTCCACAACGACCCTCTCCACGCGCTGTGCGACGGCGCCCAGTCCCTCACTCCCGCCCAGTTCGACACACTGATGCGGAAGGTCCGCAAGGTCCGGGAGGCTGTGTCATGACGGTCGGTATCGTCGGACTCGGCCTCATCGGCGGCTCGCTGGCCAAGGCGTTCCAGCGGGCCGGAGGAACGACAGTCCTCGGCTGCGCAGGGTCGCGGAGGACGGAGGAATTCGCCCTGCTCGCCGGAGACATCGACGGCATCCTGACGCCGGAGCTTTTGGGCGAATGTGAGCTCGTCCTGCTCGCCGCCTACCCCGAGATCTGCATCGACTACCTGCGGGAGAACGCCTCGAAGTTCTCCAAAACCGGCATCGTCATGGATTGCGGCGGCACCAAGGCAGCCATCTGCTCCGCGGCCTTTCCTCTCGCGGAGGAGTACGGCTTCACCTTCGTCGGCGGGCATCCCATGGCCGGCACGCAGTTTTCCGGCCTCAAATACGCGAAGGCGAACCTGTTTGACCGCGCGCCCATGGTGATCGTACCGCCGAGGTACGACGACATCGAGCTGCTCGCGCGGGTAAAAGCTCTCCTGAAGCCCCTGGGCTTCGGTCGCATCAGCGTCACCACTGCCGAGGCGCACGACGAGATGATCGCCTTCACCTCTCAGCTTGCCCACGTCGTCTCAAATGCCTACATAAAGAGTCCTACCGCCGGTCGGCATAAGGGCTTCTCCGCCGGCAGCTATCGGGACATGACCCGCGTTGCGTGGCTGAACCCCGCCATGTGGAGCGAGCTCATCCTTGAAAACCGCGAGAATATGCTGACGGAGCTCGACACCATTCTCGTGAGTCTGCGGAAATACCGGGACGCCATCGAGGCAAACGACCGGGAAACCCTGGAGAAACTGTTCGAGGAAGGAAAGCGTCGGAAGGAGGAGATCGACGGATGAGCGCCATCCTGGAGGTTTCCGCCTCCACCCCCTACCGGGTCGAGCTCGGCAGCGGCATGCTGTCCCTCGTCGGCGAACGCCTGCGCGCGGTCTGCCCCAAAGCGCGGCGTGCCGTCGTCGTCTCGGATGACACGGTTTTCCCTCTGCACGGAAAGGCTGTCCTCGCCGCCCTGCGGGATGCAGGACTGACAGCGTTTGAATACGTCCTTCCCCACGGCGAGAGCACAAAGACCGCCTCCACCCTGCTCGATCTTCTGAACTTTCTTCCCGGAGCGGAGATCACTCGCACGGACGCGCTCGTCGCCCTTGGCGGCGGTATGGTCGGGGACCTCACCGGTTTTGCCGCGGCGGTGTATATGCGGGGGATCTCCTACCTCCAGTGCCCCACGACGCTGCTGGCCGCGGTGGATTCCTCGGTGGGCGGCAAGACCGCCGTGGACCTCCCCGCCGGGAAAAACCTCATGGGCGCCTTCTGGCAGCCGCGTGCGGTGTTGTGCGATCTGGACGCCCTGACCACCCTGCCGGAGAGCGTTTTTGCCGATGGCTGCGCGGAGGTCGTCAAGACAGCGATTCTCTTCGACGCGCCGCTGTTTTCCGAGCTTCTGCGGGACGGTCCGAGCCTTGATCGGGAGAGCGTCATCGCGCGATGCGTCGCCCATAAGCGGGACATCGTTGCGGCGGACGAGTTTGACACCGGTCGGCGTGCTCTTCTGAATCTCGGCCACACGCTGGGCCACGCCGTGGAGGCATATTCCGATTTCAAACAGACCCATGGGCAGTCCGTAGCCATCGGTACGGCAACTGTCTGCCGGGCGGCGATGCGGACGGGCTTTGCCGACGAAGACCTCGCCTTCAGCGCCGAGGCCGCTCTCGCTCGCTTTGGCCTTCCCACACGAACCGATGTGTCCCTCGATGAGCTCATGCCTTATATGCTCTCGGACAAGAAGCGCAGCGGCGTGCGCGTGAACGTCGTCGTGCCGCGGGCGCTTGGCCGCTGCGAGATCGTGCCCATGGGCCGAAACGAACTCTACGCCTTTATGAAAGCGGGGATGTGACATGATCGCCGTCATACAGCCATCCATACTGGCGGGCGAGATCCCAGCTATCGCCTCCAAAAGCCATGCCCATCGCCTGTTGATCTGCGCGGCTCTGGCGGACGGCGCTACCCGTATTCGCTGCTCCACCACGAGCGCGGACATCGATGCCACGGCAGACTGCCTGCGGGCTCTCGGCGCATCCATCGAGTATATCGACGGGGTGTTTACCGTGAGGACCGGAACGCCTCCGAAAAAGGCGGTACTGGATGTGGGAGAATCCGGTTCCACCCTGCGCTTTCTGCTGCCGGTCGTATGCGCTCTGGGGATTGAGGCGGACCTTGTCCTCCACGGACGCCTGCCGGAGCGTCCCCTATCCCCCCTGTGGGAAGAGCTTTGCCGTCATGGCGCAGAGCTCCGCTGGGCGCAGAAGGACAGGATCCATGTGTCCGGGCGTTTTCAGGGCGGAGACTTTACCCTTGCCGCGGACGTTTCGAGCCAGTTCATCAGCGGGCTTCTCTTTGCCTTGCCGCTGACGGGAACAGCCTCCATCATCCATCTGACAGGCAACCTCGAATCCGCGTCATATATAGATATGACGGCCCGGGCTCTTGCCGCTTTTGGCGTGGAGACTCCCTTCTCGGACAAGAGCTATCTCATCCCGGCGGGACAGCGCTATCACACGCCCGGCGACTCCGAAGTGGAGGGCGACTGGTCGAATGCTGCCTTCTGGATCTGCGCGGACCGCATATTGGGCGGTACACTCAGCATTCCGGGCCTCGACCCCGCCTCTCCCCAGGGGGATCGCGCCGTGGAATCGGTTTCTCTTCGTATCGCGGCGGGCGACGCCGTGGTGGACTGCCGGGACATCCCGGACCTCGTGCCGGTACTCGCGGTGCTTGCCGCCGTCAGTCCCGGGACCACGCGCTTTACGAACGCATCCCGTCTGCGGCTCAAGGAGAGCGACCGGCTTCGCACGACCGCCGAACTTCTGACAGCGATCGGCGGCAATGCCGAGGAACTGCCGGATGGTCTCGTTGTCACGGGGCAGCGTCGGCTGCGGGGCGGCGAGGTATGGAGTCACAACGACCACCGCATCGCCATGAGCGCCGCTGTGGCTGCGCTGGCATGCGATGGGCCGGTCCATCTGCACGGGGCCGACGCCGTACGGAAATCCTACCCTGCCTTCTGGGACGACTACCGCCGTCTTGGGGGTCGGGTGACATTGGAGGACGAACCATGAACCGCATCGGAAACCTCTTCAACTTCACGATCTGGGGGCAGTCCCATGCTCCCGCGATCGGCGTTACCATCGAAGGCTTACCGACCGGGTTTCGCCCCGATTGGGATCGGCTATCCGCCTTTCTCGCCCGTCGTGCCCCGGGGAAGAACGACCTTTCCACATCCCGCCGGGAGGCGGACAAAACAGAGGTGTTATCCGGCCTGAACCCGGACGGCATCTGCTGCGGTTCACCGATGACCGTTCTCATCTGGAATACCAATACCCGCGCAGGCGATTACGACGAGCTGCGCCGCATCCCCCGTCCCGGTCATGCGGATTACACCGCGTACATCAAATACGGCGCCGGTCGGGACGTGCCCGGCGGCGGACAGTTCTCCGGCCGTCTGACGGCGCCCCTGTGCGTCGCCGGAGGGCTGGCGCTGCAGCTTCTCGCGGAGCATGGCGTTTCCATCCAGGCAAGAGCCGCCGCCATCGGTGGGGAGACGGACCCGGAGGCCATGCGCCATGCTGTCGAAACGGCGAAGGCCGCGGGAGATTCCGTCGGCGGCATCATCGAATGTATCTGTGAGGGAGTACCCGCCGGACTTGGCGACCCGATGTTCGACGGCATGGAAAACCGGCTGGCACAGGTGCTTTTCGGCATCCCCGCCGTCAAAGGCGTGGAGTTCGGCGCGGGCTTCGGAGCCGCCGCCCTGCGGGGCAGCGAGAACAACGATCCGTTCTATTATGATGAGACCGACGCAATCCGTACAAAAACGAACCACGCCGGAGGCATTTTGGGCGGAATCACCACCGGCATGCCGCTGGTGTTCCGTGTCGCCGTGAAACCCACGCCCTCCATCGGCATCGAGCAGGACAGCGTTGACCTCAAAGCACATACCAACACGAAACTCACGGTACAGGGCCGTCACGACCCCTGCATCGTGCCGCGGGCGGTACCTGTGGTCGAGGCAGCCGCCGCCTGCGCCATCTACGATGCCGGAAAGGAGGCGGGCGCATGGATCTGACCGAGCTGCGCGAACAGATCGACGGCATTGACGCAGAGCTCATTTCGCTTCTTGAGCGCCGCATGGATGTCGCCGCCGCCATCGCCGAGGTCAAGAACCGCACCGGGAAACCCGTGCTGGACCAGGCCCGGGAAGCGGAAAAGCTCGCCCGGATCAAAAGATCCTGCCGTGAGGAGACTGGCAACGGCATCGCCGCGGTGTTTGAGACGATCCTGGCCGCAAGCCGCGCCCACCAGACGCGGATCCTGGAGGAGCGCCATGGATAGCTTCGGACTGCTGGGCCGGACCCTCGGCCACTCCTGGTCCCCGGAGATCCACAAACAGCTCGTCGGTTACCCCTACGATCTGTTCGAGGTCGAGCCGGAAGATGTGGAGCATTTCCTCAGCGCGACGGAGCTTTCCGGTATGAACGTGACGATCCCGTACAAGAAGACCGTCCTCCCCTTCTGCGCCACGCTCTCCGACGCGGCAAAGGCCATCGGCAGCGTCAACACCCTCGTACGAACAGCACAGGGCTGGCATGGGGACAATACGGATTACGCGGGCTTTGCCGACCTTGTGAAAAGTGTCGGCGTACCGGTCACGAGGAAAAAGGCTCTCATATTCGGAACAGGCGGCGCTTCGCTCGCCGTGCTTGCCGCTCTGCGCGATATGGGCGCGGACCCGGTGATCCGCATTTCCCGCAGCGGACCGGACCGCTATGACGATCTTGAAAAGCACGCGGACGCCTCAATACTCGTAAACGCGACACCGGTCGGTATGTATCCCAAAAACGGCGTTTCCGTGGTCGACCTTTCTGCTTTTCCCGCCTGTGAAGCGGTCTTCGACCTCATCTACAACCCTCTCAAAACGAAGCTCATCCTGGACGCCGAGGCCCGCGGCATCCCCGCGGCGGGAGGACTGTTGATGCTCGTCGGGCAGGCACGGCGCAGTGCCGAGCAGTTCGCGGGCATCGAGATTCCCGACGACCGGGTCCGAGAGATCACGGAGGATCTCGCCCGGTCCATGCGGAATATCGTGCTCATCGGTATGCCCGGCTGCGGAAAGACCACGGTGGGGCGGGAACTTGCGAATCGGCTTTCCCGGGAGTTCACTGACGCCGACGCGGTGATTGCCGAACGCGCCGGCATGGATATCCCTTCCATCTTCGCGGCCGAGGGTGAGTCGGGCTTCCGCGTCCGGGAGACGGCGGTCCTAAGCGACCTTGGAAAGCGTTCGGGGCTCGTGATCGCCACCGGCGGCGGCTGCGTGACCCGTCCGGAAAACGCGCCTCTCCTGCGCCAGAACGGTGTTACCGTATGGATAAAGCGCGCCCTTGAAAAACTGCCGACCGACGGGCGTCCCCTGTCACAAAAGAACTCCGTCGAGGCCATGTACCGGGCGAGGAAGGAGTTATACGCCGACTTCGCCGATATCGTCGTGGAAAGCGACGAGGTATTGGAGCACACCATCGATCTTATCCTGGAGGAACTGCCATGAAGCTTCTCATCCTGAACGGCCCGAATCTCAATATGCTGGGCATCCGGGAGCCGGACATTTATGGGCGCCGGACGTACGACGATCTGGACGCATTCCTGCGCCGGACCTGTGCCGAGCGCGGCATCGAGTGTGAGGTGTTCCAGTCGAATCACGAGGGCGTGCTCGTGGATATGATCCAGTCGGCCTACGGCGTCGTGGACGGCATCGTCATCAATCCCGCTGCCTATACCCACACCTCCGTCGCCATCCTGGACGCGCTGAAGGCCGTGGCTCTGCCGGCGGTGGAGGTGCATCTGAGCGACGTGAATGCCCGGGAGGAGTTCCGCCGCGTCTCCTACCCCGGGATAGCCTGCGAGAAGACCTTTGCCGGGCAGGGGTTCGACAGCTATAAGCTCGCCATCGAATACCTGGCGGAGAAATACGGCTGAGGCCTCTTCCGTGATCTCCCATCGTTCGCAGGTATGATAATAGAAGTGACCGTCGATGCATCCGGATCGACGGTCACTTCTATTCTGCTTTTCGGGCGATGCTCAGTCCTTTTTTTCCTCGGTGTCTTCGAGGACGACGACGTCCTCCTCGACGGTCTTGCCGGCGTTTTCGTCGATGTTCAGGACCTGCCTGGCCTTCTTCTTGGCCTTGGACCACAGCACGCCCGCCACGGCGGCAGCGGCCACGACGACGCCCGCCACGGCCTGGATCGCCATGGAGGTCACGGAGGGATCGACATACGCACAGGCGGGAATCATCAGCGCCGCGCCGATGCCGGTGAGGAAAAACGCGAAACGGAATGCTTTCAAGGGTATATCCTTCTTTCTAAAGTTTTCGTTATGTGAGTATACCACGCACGCGCGGGATTGGCAAGAAAAACGTCACGCCTCGATCTTTTCAAAGGCTTTGTACAGCGCTTCGTTGTCGGAGCTGTCACGAACAGCGATTCGGATGAAATCCCGGCCGTCGAAGCCGTTTTTCGGAGAGAGGTCCTTCAGGAGCAGATCATCCTCCCGAAGCAGGCGGCTCGCTAGGTCCTTGGAGGACAGCCCATCCACCCGGCACATCACGTAGTTCGCTTCCGAGGGGTACGGCGTAAGGAAAGAAAACCGGGACAGGCGCTCGATCATCTCCTCGCGGCGGTGGACGATCTCGTCGCAGGCGGCCTGATAATCCTTCGCGTAGAGCCCGAAGATCTGCAGGAAATACTCCGCGAAGGAATTGATGTTCCACACCGGGAGAAGGCCGCGAAGACGCTCGATCCAGCCGGTGTCCGCGCTCGCGCAGACGCCGAGGCGCAGGCCCGGCACGCCGTAGGACTTCGATATACTCTTCATCACCAGCATGTGCGGGAAGCGGTCGAGGACCTCGTCGCTCAAAAGCGTGAAGCGTCTTTCCTGCGCGGCGAAATCGACGAAGCTCTCGTCCACCACCAGGCGCGTGTCGTGCACCTCGCAGGCCTCGGCCAGGCGGAACAGCTCATCCTTTTCAAGGAACGCGCCCGATGGGTTGTCCGGGTTGATGAGGAAAAGATTGTCGCATTCCTCCGCGGCCAGCAGCAGCTCGCCGAGGTCGAACCGGAAGTCGTGCGCCGCGGCGTTCAGCGGGACGATCTCGCAGTCGGGGAAGCAGCGGACATATTCGTTGAAGGCCGGGATGGACAGGGCCGTCCTGCCCCGCATCGTGCGGCCCAGGGTGTTAATGAGCTCCGCCGCGCCGTTGCCGACGAGAAGGCGGTCCTCCCCCACTCCGAACATCTTCGAAGCCAGGAGCTTCTGCGTCCGCATGCCGGAGGGGTATTCCGTCAGCAGCGTAGGATAAAAGTACCGCATCTGGTCCACGAGCTTC
>CAJOIG010000071.1 GCA_905234575.1 uncultured Oscillospiraceae bacterium | reverse complement strand
TCCGCCTTGTCGGCAAAGACCCAGGTCCGGTTCGTGACGTAGGCGAACAGCACCGCGAGGACCCAGGAGATGACGTTCGCGATGAGCTCGTTCAGTCCCAGGCCGAAAAACAGCGCGAACACCGCGACGCTCACCACCGTGGTGAGCCCGCCGAACAGGAGGTACAGCAGGACCTCCTTATGTTTTCTGTAAAACGGCTCGAAGATCCGCAGCACGGGCAGACGCATGAGCCGGTCGAAAATATCGTCTTTCATACCATAGAGTTTACCCGTTTTTTTCCGTTCTGTCAAACCGGCAAAAGGGCTTGACAAGCCGCTTTCCTTATGGTATTATATCCAAGCCGCTTTGAAAGGGGTCCCTGTAAGTCGGGCGTTTTCGTCCGCCCCCGGGAGAGCGAGCCCGAAAGGAAGGAACCATTTTTGCATGAAACATGCCATCATCGTCACCGGCGGTAAGCAGTACCGCGTGGCCGAGGGCGACGTGATCTTCGTTGAGAAGCTGGAGGCCGAGGAAGGCGCCTCCGTCAC
The DNA here is from genome assembly GCA_905234575.1 of uncultured Oscillospiraceae bacterium. Lineage (GTDB taxonomy): Bacteria > Bacillota > Clostridia > Oscillospirales > Oscillospiraceae > CAJOIG01. The sequence goes on along the minus strand of CAJOIG010000071.1, from coordinate 9,193 downwards.
GTTCGACCAGGTCCTGGCCGTCATCGACGGCGACAGCGCCAGCTTCGGCGCTCCCTATGTGGACGGCGCGTCCGTCTCCGCCAAGGTCCTCAAGCAGGGCAAGGGCAAGAAGATCCGCGTCTACAAGATGAAGCCCAAGAAGGGCTACCGCAAGACCCAGGGCCATCGTCAGCCCTACACCAAGGTCGAGATCGGCGCGATCGGCTAATAAGAGGAGGATACGAAAATGGCACATAAAAAAGGCGGCGGCTCCACCAAAAACGGTCGCGACAGTAATTCCAAGCGCCTCGGCGCGAAGCGTGCGGACGGTCAGTTCGTTCTGGCCGGCAACATCCTCGTCCGTCAGCGCGGCACCAAGATCCACCCCGGCGTAAACGTCGGGCGCGGCGGCGACGATACCCTCTACGCCAAGGCGGACGGCATCGTGAAGTTCGAGCGTCTGGGCGCGGACCGCAAGAAGGTCTCGGTCTACGAGGTCAAGCAGTGAATTCCAAGGGAGCGGTAACACCTTACCGCTCCCTTTTCCATTCTCCGAAGGGAGGTAACCCCCATGAGCACATCCTTCGTCGATAAGGTCACCATCACCGTCCGCGCGGGGGACGGCGGCGGCGGCGCGGTGGCGTTCCACCGGGAAAAATACGTCGCGGCGGGCGGTCCGGACGGCGGCGACGGCGGACGCGGCGGCGATATCGTCGTGCGCGTCGATCCCTCCATGTCCACGCTGATGGACTATCGCTACAAGCGCAAATTTGTCGCCGGCAACGGCATGCCCGGCCAGGGCAAGCGCTGCTCCGGCAAGGACGGCGAGGACGTCATCCTCCGGGTCCCCCGGGGCACCGTCATCCGGGACAGCGAGACCGGCGCCGTCATGCAGGACATGTCCGCGGCGGACGAGTTCATCCTCGCCCGGGGCGGGCGCGGCGGCTGGGGCAACAAGCACTTCGCTACCCCCACCCGGCAGACGCCCCACTTCGCGAAGCCCGGTCTGCCCGGGGAGTTCCACGAGGTCGTGCTGGAGCTGAAGCTCCTCGCGGACGTGGGCCTCGTCGGCTTTCCGAACGTGGGCAAATCCACACTCCTTTCCGTCGTGAGCCGGGCGCATCCGAAAATCGCGAACTACCACTTCACCACCCTCTTCCCGAACCTCGGCGTGGTGTATGCCGGGCCGGGCGTCTCCTTCGTCATGGCGGACATCCCCGGCATCATCGAGGGCGCCAGCGAGGGCGCGGGCCTCGGGCACGATTTCCTGCGGCACATCGACCGCTGCCGCCTGCTCATCCATGTCGTGGACGTCTCCGGCTCCGAGGGCCGGGACCCCATCGCGGATTTTGAGGCCATCAACGCCGAGCTGCGGGAGTACAGCCCGGAGCTTGCCTCCCGGCCCATGCTGGTGGCGGCGAACAAATGCGACCTCCTTGGGGACGATCGGGAGCCCATCGAGCGGTTCCGGGCCTATATCGAGGAGAAGGGCTACGAGTTCTTTGAGATCTCCGCGGGAACGCAGAAGGGCCTGCACGAGCTCGTGATGGCCGCGGCGGGACACCTTTCGCAGCTCCCGCCCGTGACCGTGTTTGAGGCGGACTACGTCGCGCCGGAGGTGAAGCTCGGCACGGCGGACGACCTCGTCATCGAGAAGATCGACGACGTGTGGACCCTGCGGGGCGACTGGCTGGACCGTCTGGCCGCCCGGGTGAACTTCTCGGACTACGAATCCCGGATGTATCTGGACCGCAAGCTGCGGGAGGCCGGCGTCTACGACCGCATGGAGGCCATGGGCCTCGAGGACGGCGACACCATCAGCATCGCCGAGCTCTTTTTTGAATACCTCTCGTGACGCACCCCCGGCGGCCACGCCGCATAGACTGGACCACCCGCACCAAGGCATACGACAAGCTCGTATGCCTTTTTTCTTTGTGGGCATCCTTTGCTATGAGGTGATTGCCATGTGTTCCATCGCCGGAACGATCGACCTGGGGCGGGACGTCCGCCTAATGGATCTCGCCGATATGCGGAATGTCATGATCCCCCGCGGCCCGGACCAGAAGGGCCAGTACCGCGACCGGCACGCCGCGCTGTTCCACCACCGGTTGTGCGTTATCGACCCCGAAAACGGCCGCCAGCCCATGACCGCGAGCGCGGACGGGCGGCGCTTCGTCCTCGTCTACAACGGCGAGCTCTACAACACGCCGGAGCTGCGCGCCGCCCTGAGGGCCCGGGGCCACGAGTTTTCCGGGCACTCCGACACGGAGGTCCTGCTGCGGGCGTACATCGAATGGGGCGGCGCCTGCGTGGAGCGGCTGAACGGCATTTTCGCCTTCGCCGTATGGGAGCCGGAGGCGCGCCGCTGCTTCCTCGCCCGGGACCGCATGGGCGTGAAGCCGCTGTTCTACACCGTGCGGGACGGGGCGCTGATCTTCGCCTCGGAGCTCAAGGGGCTGCTGGCCCACCCCGGGGTGGAGCCGGAGGCGGACCAGGGCTCCGTGCTGGAGCTTCTCCTCACCGGTCCCGGCCGCACCCCCGGCTGCGGCGTGTTCCGCGGCCTTTCGGAGCTGCCCCCGGCCCACCGGGCGGTGTTCGACGAGAGCGGCCTGCGGCTTGACCGCTACTGGAAGCTCACGCCCGCGCCCCACACCGAGAGCCTCACCGACACCGTCGCCCATGTGCGCTTTCTCGTGACGGACGCCATCGAACGCCAGCTCGTGTCCGACGTGCCCATCGGGACCTTCCTCTCCGGCGGGCTCGACTCCGGCATCATCAGCTCTGTGGCCGGGGACGTCCTGCGCCGCCGTGGCCGGCGCCTCGTCACCTTCTCCGTGGACTACACCGACAACCGCAAGTTCTTCACCGCGGGGAAGTTCCAGCCGAACACCGACACGGACTTCATCCCCGGCCTGCGGGACTGGCTCGGCTGCGGGAACATCGCCGTGACCCTCGGCATGGAGGAGCTGGCGGACGCGCTGTACGAGGCCGTGGACGCCCGGGACCTGCCGGGCATGGCGGACGTGGATTCCTCCCTCCTCGCCTTCTGCAAGCGGATCAAGCAGCACGTCACCGTCGCCCTCTCCGGGGAGTGCGCCGACGAGATCTTCGGCGGCTACCCCTGGTACCGGGACGAGACCGTCCGCGCGGCGGCAGGCTTCCCCTGGGCCCAGTCCACGGCGTGGCGGGCGTCCTTCCTGCGCCTGGAATGGCTCGCGAATGTCGATCCGACGGAGTACGTCCTCGAAAAATACCGCGCGACCCTGGCGGACACGGACGCGCTCCCCGACGACGCGCCGCTGGAGCGCCGGATGCGGGAGATGATGCGTCTGAACACGGACTGGTTCATGCAGACGCTCCTGGACCGGAAGGACCGGATGAGCATGGCGAGCTCCCTGGAGGTCCGGGTGCCCTTCTGCGACCACCGCATCGCGGAATACCTCTACAACGTACCGTGGGAAATGAAGGACCTTCATCATTTCGAGAAGGGGCTCCTGCGGGAGGCGGCCCGGGGCCTGCTGCCGGAGGAGGTGCTCTGGCGGAAGAAATCCCCGTACCCCAAGACGCACAACCCCGCCTACCGCGCCATCGTGTCCGAGCGGCTGCGAATCGTCATGGACGACCCCACCGCGCCGCTGCACGACCTCGTGCGGCGGGAGGCCCTCGAGGCGCTGCTGGAGGACGAAAACCCCCAGCCCTGGTACGGACAGCTCATGACCGCGCCGCAGACCATCGCCTACATGCTCCAGCTCAACTACTGGCTGAAAACCTATCATGTGCGGCTCGTATGAATGCGAAAAACGCCGGCCTCTCCGTTTCGGAAGGGCCGGCGTTCGGCTGATTTGATTTACTGGATCTCGATGTCGTGAGTCTCGGGGATGACCTCGGGGATCTTCGGCAGGGTGACGGTCAGGACGCCGTTCACATATGCCGCGCGGATGGCGGACGTGTCCACGTCCGTGACGGTGAAGCTGCGCTCCACGGTCTCCCAGGTGCGCTCCCGGCGGAGATAGCCCTCGTCCGGGCTCTGCTCATTCTTGTGCTCGGCGTGGACGGTCAGGACGCCCTCCTTGACGCTGACGGAGATCTCGCTCTTATCGTAGCCGGGAAGCTCCGTCTCGATGAGATAGGCGTCGTTCGTCTCCTTGATGTCCGTGGCGGCCGTGCGGCCCACCGTGCTGAAAAACTCCTTGAACGGATCCCACATCTTGGGGGTGGCGTACCGCGTGGTGAAAGGAACCATATCAAACATGTTCATACCCTCCATTGGTTTGGTTTTTGTTTCATTGTCTGTATCATACACATAAATTGTGAACAAGTTTATGTGTTCGTGTGAACGATTTGTGAAATATTAGCACTCTTTTTATTTGAGTGCTAATCCACTATGCATTGTCAATCGCCGCCGGACATGGTATACTGACAACAATCACAATAATAAAAAGAGGTAGAAAAATGGAACCTGTACTCGTGATCATGGCCGCCGGCATGGGCAGCCGCTTTGGAGGACTCAAGCAGATGACCGCCGTGGACGACGCGGACCAGGTCATCCTGGATTACTCGGCGTACGACGCCATCCGCGCAGGCTTCCGGAAGATCGTCTGCGTCATCAAGCGGGAGCTGGAGGCGGATTTCCGCGCCCGTGTGGGGGACCGCATCGCCCCGCACTGTGAACTGCGCTACGCCTTTCAGGAGCTGACGGACCTGCCGGAGGGCTTCGCCGTGCCCGCGGGCCGGGAAAAGCCCTGGGGCACCGCCCACGCCGTCCGCGCCGCCCGGCAGGAGATCGACGGGCCCTTCGCCGTCATCAACGCCGACGACTTTTACGGCCGCGGCGCTTTCGAGGCGCTGTACCGCTTCCTCGCCGCCGACGGGGACGGGCACACACACGCGCTCGTGGCCTACAAGCTCAAGAACACCCTGACGGAAAACGGCACCGTCGCCCGGGGCGTCTGCACCGCGGACGCGGCGGGACATCTTCTCACCGTCACGGAGCACACCGCCATCCAGGGCCCGGCGGCTTCTCCCTCCTTCACCGAGGACGGCGGCGCGACCTGGTCGTCCCTCGACCCGGACGCGCCCGTGTCTCTGAACACCTGGGGCTTCCGGCAGGGCTTTCTCGACGAAATCGAGGCGAGGCTTACGTCCTTCCTCGAAAACGACGTGCCCAAGAATCCCGCCAAGGCGGAGTTTTTCCTGCCCGGCGTGGTGAACGCTGCGCTGGCCGCGGGAACGGACCGGGTAAAGCTCCTGCACACGGACGACGTGTGGCACGGCGTGACCTATCGGGACGATCTGCCCGCCCTGCGTCAGGCGCTGGCGGACATGCGCGCCGCCGGCCTCTACCCCGAACGGCTTTGGGACTGATTCTTTTGCCGAATATAGTATTTCCCCCTTTTCAAGGCTCTAAACTATGGTATAATAACAATGTTTTAATAATTATAATCATTGGAAGGAGAATCCCATGAAAAAGTTCCTAAGCATCCTCCTCTGCCTTGCCATAGCGCTGAGCCTCGGCACGGCGGCGCTCGCCTCGGGAGAGCCGTCCGGCTCGGCGGAATCGGCGGCGGACCCCGCCGGCGTGCAGGTCTCCGGCGGCTTCTACTACACCGTCACCGGCGGCGAGGCCACCATCGTATCCACCAGCGACGCGGTGAAGGCCGCGCCGATCATCCTCTTCCCCGCCGAGGTGGACGGCTATCCCGTCACCGCCATCGGCGCCTCCGGCACGGCGGTCGTCACGAACGCCAGCGGCTGGGTCCTCATCCCCGAGGGCGTGGAGGCCATCGGCGACGGCGCGTTCTACGACCTGAACCGCACCCCCGGCTGGAGCTTCCCCTCCACCCTGACGGACTTTCCCGTGACGGCGCTCGACAGCTGCGGCGGCGTATTCTACGCGGCCGTGTGCCCCGCGGCGCAGGCCATGGGCGCGGCCACCGGCCACACGGTGGACACCGCTGCCATGAAGACGCAAACCGTGAACGGCGCGGTGTACAACGTCCCCGGCCCGCTCTCCGACGCGCGGCTTGAGAACTTCGTCATCGCGGACGAGGCCGCCTCCGGGACCGGCGCGGCTGTGGACGTTCTGGACGTGCCCGCGGACCGCCTGCTGCCCGGCGCGGCGGCGTCCGGCGCGGCCCTGCCCGCCGATCTCTACGACGAGGTCGCGGACATGAGCGGCGAGGGAGCCTACCGCTACACCTCCACCATGGGCGTGGAGACCGGCACCTGGTACGCCGTGGACGGCACGATCTACGAGATGGTCTACCTCTCCCAGAACGTCCGCTACGCCACGAAGGCCCAGGCCATCAACGCCATCTACGAGGCCGAGGGCCTGGTCTTCGGGCAGGACTACGACCTCATCCGCCTGTACAACTACGTCCATAACTACGCGAACGGTCCCCGGCCCGGCGACTTCCACATCTATGGCTGCTACCTCTACAAGGCCGTGGGCCCCTTCGTCGCGGGCGCGGCCTCCAACCTCGACTGGGAGCGCGCCTATGAGCACGTCATCGACGGCGTGGACCAGCCCATCCAGGGCGACGTGGCGACCCTGATGGTGCAGGCCGGCGCCCCGGTCTGGGTAGACAAGCTGCAATCCCAGAACAACACCATCGCCTACGGCCCCTCTGAGGCCGCGAACTTCTACGGCCTCGGCTCCTCCGTCCTCGTGGACGGCGGCAACTCCACCGACTACAAGATCACCGCCTTTGATGACATCGACTTCGGCACGGACGACGCCGCGCTCTACCTCACCGACCCCACCATCGTCGGCACGGAGAACGTCCTCTACGCCGTCGCGGGCGGCACGGCCTACGTCACCGGCGGACGGTACTTCGGCTGTTCCTCCGGCGGTCACGGCTTCTACGTCGGCATGGGCGGCAAGATCGCCCTGAACAGCGACGGCTTCATCGATAAGGACGGCCGTCCCGTCACGGACTATGACACGCTGAAGACCCTCGTGCAGGACCGTCCGGGCCTCGATCTCGGCACCGCTGTCCGCACGGAGCTCACGGAGGACTGGAACGCCTACGCCGCGCCCGTGTTCAACGACGCCAGCGCGGAGCCCGACGTCGCGATCCTCGTCACGGCGGACGAGACCGGCACCGCCCTCACCACGGATACCGGCGGCGGCGTCATCGTCGCGAACCGCATTTCCGCCACCACCTATGGCCGGGGCTGCGCGGGCGTCTACTCCATCGGCGGCGACGAGAGCTACGTCTTCCTGTACAATCCAACGGCTACATCTTCGCCTTCAACTCCGACCTGAAGGGCGTCGCCGGAATCAAGACCCGCTCCGGCGGCAGCGGCGAGATGGCGGGCGTGGTCGCCTACAACAGCCGGATCATCTGCTCCTTCGACCCCGCGGTGTACGACTTCTATGACCTGGGCTCCAACGAGGACTCCTGGGAGGAAGACGCATCCGCTTACGAGAACTGGACCTGGGCGGACGACAAGAGCTTCGTGAACGCCCCCATGCTCAACATGTTCGTGAACAAGACGAACGCCCGCTGGGGCGCCGACCTCTCCGCCGCCCAGAGCTACTGGTTCGAGGACAAGACCACCGCCCCCCAGACCGGCGAGATCATGGCCTGCGTCATCCTCACCGGCACGGCGCCCGTCACCACGCACTCCTGCCTCTTCGTGAACGAGAACTACGAGAACTACGCCGCGGAGGGCGCGACGAACTACCTCGTCGCCGGCGACAACGGCGGCAAGGGCACCATCACCTTCTATGACCAGAACAGCCGCACCAAGTGGGACCTCACCGGCCAGAGCCCGGAGACCTGCGAGCTCGTCGGCGACATCTACGTCGCGGAGATCGTCACCATGTCCGGTCCGGACGCCGGCTCCGGCCCCGCCACCGTGGACGCATTCTTCTATAACTCCGAGTGGACCGGCAAGACCGTCAACTGGATGCAGAACGCGAACCTCACCTTCGACAAGGACTCCACCTGGACCCTCACGGACTCCTGCGGCGTGGGCGAGCTCACCCTCGAGAGCCTTGACCAGCTCTCCGCGGCGAAGCCCGTGACCCTGACGGTGTATTACGGCCTCACCGTGGGCGGGAAGCCCGTCACGGCGCCCACGAGCATCGGCAACATCTCCATCGAGTTTGCCGAGCCCCTGGAGCCGACGCCCTCCCCCAACAACTCCGCCTCCGGCGGCATGGGCTCCGGCGAGCCCTCGTAACCGAAAAACCGCATAGAAACGACCTCCCGGCTCTTCGGAACCGGGAGGTCGTCGTTTGTTCAGGTTTTATTTGAGGTCGTCGTACAGCGGCTCGCCGTAGACGCCGGCGTCGTGCAGGGCCTGGATGGCATCCTGCACCGTCGGAAGGTCGGCCTGGTAGGTCACGCCGAACCAGCGGTCCTCGGAGCGCAGGACCTCCACCGTCGCCTTGCCGTCCGCGAGGCTGTCGCCGATGATCGTGGGCAGGAGGTACTCGTCCTTTAGGGGATTTGCCATCGTCTGCCGGAAGGCCGCGAAGCCCTCCTCCAGCGTGCCGAGGAACTCCGGCGTCAGCATCCAGAGGTTCATGGAGACGAGGGATTCGACGTCCAGGGCCTTGCCGTCCGCCTCCGCGCCGGAAGCGGTCTTTACGATGTCGTGGGTCTCGACGATGGAGGCGAGCATGCCGCGCCCGTCCGTCGTGCAGACGCCGCGGGTCACGCCGCCGTTGTCGGACAGGGTGTTTTTCAGCACGAAGCCCACCATGCCGTAGGCGTTGGGCTTCGCGGGATCGCAGGCGCGCAGGAACTCCGCCGCCTGGACATACGCCGAGCGGCCGTAATAGTCGTCCGCGTTGATGACGGCGAAGGGCTCACGGACCACGTCCCGGCAGGGCATCAGCGCCTGTCCGGTACCCCAGGGCTTGGTGCGCCCCTCGGGGGGATCGACCATCTCCTGGAAGACATATTCCCACTTGATTCCGTGAGCACGGAACAGCGCCTCCATGCGATGGCCGAGGGACTCCATAAAGTCCTCAAAGATGTCTCGGCGAAGGATGAAGACGATCTTCGTGAAGCCCGCCGCGATGGCGTCATGGATGGAGTAGTCAATGATGACCTCACCGCCCGGGCCCACCGCCGCAAGCTGCTTCACGCCGCCGAAGCGGGAGCCCAGTCCCGCCGCGAGGATGACGAGAGTAATGTCGTTCATAGCCGGATTCCTTTCTTTCCCGTAACCGAAAATGTATTCGGGCCGCGCGTCTTTT
>CAJOIG010000070.1 GCA_905234575.1 uncultured Oscillospiraceae bacterium | reverse complement strand
AGCTTCAGGACCTTCAGTCCGGCCTCCTCCATGCGGGCGGCCTCGTCCACGACGGGACCGCGCACGTCGTAGAGGACATTGTTGAGCTTGACGGATTTTGAAAACGTACGCATGATTAAAGTTCCTTTATCCTCCGGAAAGACCACGCGGCGTCCACGGGGTATCCCATCGACGCCGCGTTTGCCTAGGTGTTTATGCGGTTATTTCAGCACTTCTCCCAGATGGTGGCGACGCCCATGCCGCCGCCGATGCAGAGCGTGGCGAGGCCCTTCTTGGCCTCGGGGCGCTTGAGCATCTCGTGGATGAGGGTGACGATGATGCGGGCGCCGGAAGCGCCGACGGGGTGGCCGATGGAGAGCGCGCCGCCGTTGACGTTGACCTTCTCCATATCAAAGCCGAGCTCGCGGGCCACGGCGATGGACTGAGCCGCGAATGCCTCGTTGGCCTCGATGAGGTCGATGTCGTCGATGGTCATGCCGGCGCGGTCCAGCGCCTGACGGGAGGCGACCACGGGGCCGACGCCCATGATCTTCGGGTCCACGCCGCCCTGGCCGTAGGAGACGAGCTTCGCCATGGGCTTCAGACCGTACTTCTCGACGGCCTCCTTGGAGGCGAGGATGATGGCGGCGGCGCCGTCGTTGATGCCGGAGGCGTTGCCGGCGGTGACGCGGGCCTGACCGAAGTCCGCCTGCTTCTCCTTGCGGGCCTTGGCCTCGAAGGTGTCAACGATCTTGTCGGCGGTGTTGTCCTCGCTGACCTTGAAGGCGGGACGGAGCTTCGCGAGGCTCTCGGCGTTGGTGTCGTTCTTGGGGAACTCGTCGCGCTTGAACTCGACCATCTGCTTCTTGACCTTGACCATCACGGGGACGATCTCGTCGTCGAAGCGGCCGGAGGCCTGGGCCGCGGCGGTCTTCTGCTGGCTGGAGAGGGCGAAGGCGTCCAGATCCTCGCGGGTGATGCCCCAGATGTCGCAGATGTTCTCGGCGGTGACGCCCATATGGTAGTTGTTGAAAGCGTCCCAGAGGCCGTCCTTGACCATGGTGTCGACCATGGTGGTGTCGAACATGCGGGCGCCGCCGCGGGCGGTGGGCATGGCGTAGGGGGCCATGGTCATGTTCTCGGTGCCGCCGGCCACGATGATGTCGGCGTCGCCGCAGGCGATGGCGCGGGCCGCCTCGATGACGGACTTCATGCCGGAGCCGCAGACCATGCCGACGGTGTAGGCGGGCACGGCGTAGGGCAGGCCGGCCTTCACGCACACCTGGCGGGCGACGTTCTGGCCCTGGGCGGCGGTGAGGATGCAGCCGAACATCAGCTCGTCCACGGCGTCGGCGGGGACGTTGCCGCGCTTGAGGGCTTCCTTGACGACGACGGCGCCGAGGTCGGCGGCGGGGGTGTTCGCGAGGGTGCCCTGGAACTTGCCGACGGCGGTGCGGCAGCAGGACACGAGATAAATGTCTTTCATGGGGGTGTTCCTCCTTAAAAATGATGGCTCGTACCCGAGCGATTAAACAGCTAAATCCAGTATAGTACACCCTCCGGCAAAAATCAAGGATTTCCCACGGGGATTTTCTGCAAGTAAAAACGCTCCCGGCCGTTCGTATGAACGGTTCGGGAGCGTCCTGCGTGTCCGGCTCAGAGGCCGAGGGTGGCGGCTACGTTCTCCACCACGTCACCCACGGAGCGGATGGCCTTGCCCACGGTGCCGGACTTCGATTTCTTCGGCATGACCATGCCGACCGCCGCGCCGACGATCATCCCGGCGCCCATGCCCTTCACAAACGACATTTTATTCATTTTAATCCCCTCTTTCGTCCCTAGTATTTCCGGCCGATCCGTGTTATATTTATGGAGAACGAACATTTTGAACAACCATTTTGAGGTGCTTTCCATGATCATCACCATCCTGGCCGTGGGCGACGTGTGCGGCGTGCCCGGCCTGACCTTTCTCGAAAAAAAGCTCAAGACCATCCAGAAGCAGTACGGCGTGGCCTTCACCGTCGTGAACGGCGAGAACGCGAACGTCGTCGGCGTGACGCCGGAGCAGTGTGACCGCATCTTCAACGCCGGCGCGGACGTCATCACCCTCGGGAACCACACCTGGGTCCGCTGGGAGCTCCAGCCCTATCTCGCCGACAAGGTCCGCATCCTCCGGCCCATCAACTACGCCCCCCAGTGTCCCGGCCGGGGCTTCGGGGTGTATCACACGGCCTTCGGGGACATCTGCGTCGTGAACGCCCTCGGCAAGTTCACCATGGACCCGAACACGGACAACCCCTTCGTGGAGGTGGACCGGCTCCTGCAGGAGCTCGATCCCCTGCCGAAGATGGTCCTCGTGGACATGCACGCCGAGGCGACGAGCGAGCGCCTGGCCATGGGGTATTTTCTGGACGGACGCGCCAGCGCCGTCTGGGGGACCCACACCCATGTCCAGACCTCCGACGCCGCGATCCTGCCCGGCGGCACGGGGTACATAAGCGATCTCGGCATGACGGGCGCGGTCCGCAGCGTCCTCGGCATCGACGTGGATCAGTCCATCAACAAGTTCCTGGGCGATCCGCCCCGGCGGTATAAGTCCGGCGCGGGCGCCGCGAAAATGGAGTGCTGCCTGTTCGACATCGACACGGAGACGGGGGCCTGCGTGCGCGTGGAGGCGCTGCGGGTCGAATGATCCGGGTGCTGCACGCGGCGGATCTGCATCTCGATTCGCCCTTTCAGGCGCTGGGCCGGGAAAAGGCTCTGCAAAGACGTGCCGAGCAGCGGGACCTTCTCGGCCGCATCGCGGACATTGCCCGGGAGCAGCGGGCGGACATCGCCGTGTTCGCCGGGGACCTCTTCGATTCCGAGGACATCTTCTCCGACACCGGCCGGATGCTGGTGAAGACCTTCGAGGATCTGCAGATCCCCGTGTTCGTCGCGCCGGGGAACCACGACTATTTCGCGCCGCGCTCCGCCTGGGGCCGTCTGCCCCTGAGCCGGAACGTGTACCTGTTCACGTCCGAATCCGTCGAGTGCGTTGCCCTGCCGGAGCTCGGCGTCCGGGTGTGGGGCACGGCCTTCACGGGCCCGGAGCGCACCCCGCCCCTGGCCGGCTTCGAGGCGGCGAAGGACGGCGAGCTCCTGGACATCCTCGTCGTCCACGGCGAGGTGGGGGCTCCCGGCTCCCGATACGGCGCGATCATGGAGGACGAGCTTCGCCGCAGCGGCATGGACTACGTCGCCCTCGGGCACGTCCACGCGGCGAGCGGTCTGCGCCGGGCGGGGGATACGTTTTACGCCTGGCCCGGCTGTCCCGAGGGCCGGGGCTTTGACGAGACCGGCGACAAGGGCGTGTACCTCGCGGAGCTTGCCCCCGGCCGCTGCGAGCTGACCTTCTTCCCAACGGCGGCAAGGCGGTATGAAATCTACACCGCGGACGTGACGGACGCCGATCCCCTCGCCGCGGCGGAAAGCGCGATACCGCCGGGGAGCGAGCGCAACATCGTCCGCCTGTTCCTCACGGGACAGACGGACGCGGCCCCGGACCTGTCGGCCATGCGGCGGACGCTGGATAGCCGCTTTTTCGCCCTGGACCTGCGGGACCGCACGACACCCCGACGGGACATCTGGGCCCTTCGCGGGGAGGATACCCTCCGGGGGCTGTTTTTGCAGCGGCTGTGGCAGCGCTTCTCGGCGGCGGCGGACGAGACGGAGCGCGAACGCATCCGGACTGCCGCGCTGTACGGTCTCGCGGCCATGGAAAACAACGACGAGCCGCCCTTGGCATAAGATAACGAGAGACTTATGAAGATACGAAAAATGAGCGCCCGGTTCGGAGCGTTGGACGGGACACTGGAGCTCTCCGACGGCCTGAACATCCTCACCGCGCCGAACGAGAGCGGGAAATCCACCTGGTGCGCGTTCCTGCGGGTGATGCTGTACGGCGTCAGCACGTCCCAGCGCGCGAAGCAGGGCCAGCAGCCCGACAAGATCAAATACCGTCCCTGGAGCGGCGCGCCCATGGAGGGGCGGCTCGACGTGACTACCCCCGACGGGGACGTGACCATCCGCCGCCGGACCGAGCGGGACGACCGGCCCATGCAGGCGTTTTCCGCCGTATACACCGGTACGGAGCTTCCCGTGCCCGGCATCACCGCGAAGGGAGCCGGGGAGGTCCTCACCGGGATGCCGCTTCCCGTGTTCGAGCGGAGCGTGTTCATCGGTCAGGCAGGGGGCGAGCTGACGAGCGATCCCGAGCTCGAGCGGCGCATGAGCGCCATCGTCTCCTCCGGAGAGGAGGAGGTCTCCTTCTCCGATACGGACAAGCGGCTCCGTTCCTGGCTGCGGCATCGGCGCAGCGGCCGCCGGGGCGCGATCCCGGAGACCCAGGCCGTGATGGACGGGATCGACCGGACCCTGGCCGCCGTGCGGGCGGACCGGGAGGAGGCCGCGGCGGCGGAGGAGCAGATCGAGACGCTGACCGCCCGCTGCGCCGAAAAGGAAAAGGCCATGCACGAGGCCCGCGCCCGCCTTAGGCGGCAGGCCCTGGACGAGATGGGCGCGGCCCGCAAGGAGGCCCAGAGGGCAGAGGCTGAGCGGGACCGGGCCGCCATAGACCTGGATAGCGCGGAGCAGGCGCTCGCTGCTTCGGACCTCGGGACGCTGTCCCCGGCGGAGGCCGAGGAGCAGGCGGAGCGGGATCGGGCCCGCTCGGAGGAGCTTCTTTCCGCGGCGGAGCGACTTCCCGCGCTGCGCGGACGGTGGCTGCCGCTGATCCTGACGCTCGCGCTTGCGGCGCTGGGTGTGCTCCTGCCGCAAAAGACGCTTCTGTTCGGCCTGGCGGGAGGGATGCTGCTCCTGCTGGCGCTGCTCCTTCTCTACAAAAACTCGCTGAAAAAGCGGCGGCAGTCGCTGCTGGCGGAGCGGGCGTCGCTGCTGGAAAGCTACGGCGTGACGGACCCGGAGGCGCTGGACGCGCTCCTGGACCGGCATTTCGCCCTGTGGAACGACCGGGAGGCGGCGGCGAAGAGCCTTTCCCGGACAGAGGACGAGCTGAACCGACGCCGGATCGCCCAGAAGGCCGCGGAGGAACGCGCCATGGGCGACCTGGACTTCACCACCGGGAACAACGAGGCCGCGCGGCTGTACCGGGAGCTGGAAACGCTCCGGGCGCGCATCGGCGCTCTGCGGGAGCGCCGGGCGATGGCGGAGGGCCGGGCCCGTGCCCTGGGCGACCCCGCGGCGATGGAAAGCGAGCGCATGGAGGCCCAGCGCCGGATGGAGGAGCTTCTCCGGCAGGAGGACGCCCTCACCCTCGCCCTGGACACCCTGGGCGACGCGGATGCTGAGCTGCAGCAGCGGCTCTCGCCGGTCCTGGCCCAGCGGGCCGCGGCGTATTTCTCCGAACTCACCGGGGGGCGGTACGACGAGCTGACCCTGGCCCGGGACCTCACGGCCCGGGCGCGGCTTACGGGGGAGGACATGGGCCGGGACCTCGGCTATCTCTCCGCGGGCACGAAGGACCAGCTCTATCTCGCGCTGCGCCTCGCCGTATGCGATCTCGCGCTGCCGGGGGACGATCCCTGTCCGCTGGTCCTGGACGACGCCCTGGTGTTTTTCGACGGGGAGCGCCTCGGCACGGCGCTGAAGCTCCTGAAGCGTCTCGCGAAGGACCGGCAGATCCTGCTGTTTTCCTGCCAGGACCGGGAGGCCGCGTTTTTCGCGAAGGATCCGTCGGTGCATAAGCTCACCCTGAGCGGAGAAGGGAGGACCGTATGAGCGAATTTGTCGTGCCCTGCCTGTTCGGCCTGGAGGGGCCTGCGGCGGACGAGCTCCGGCGCATGGGCATCGAGAACGTCCGGGCGGAGAACGGGCGCGTGCGCTTTTCCGGCGACGCGCGCTCCTGCGCGAAGGCGAACCTCCGCTTGCGGACCGGCGAACGTGTCCTGCTTCAGCTCGGCAGCTTCGAGGCGCGCACCTTTGACGAGCTGTTCGAGGGCGTGAGGGCCCTGCCGCTGGCCGACCTCATCCCCGCGGACGGGCAGTTCCCCGTCAAGGGGTATTCCCTCAATTCCGCGCTGCACTCCGTTCCGGACTGCCAGCGCATCATCAAAAAAGCCGCCGCCACGGCGCTGGGCGCGGCTTACGGCACCTCCTGGCTGCCGGAGACCGGCGCGCTGTATCAGCTCCAGTTCTCCATCATCAAGGACCGGGCGGAGCTGTACCTCGACACCACCGGCGCGCCGCTGTTCAAGCGGGGCTACCGGCCAGGGCATGTCGCCGCGCCCCTGCGGGAGACCCTGGCGGCGGCGCTGGTTGGCCTGGCCCGCTACCGGGGGAAGGATGCCTTCTGGGACCCCTTCTGCGGCAGCGGCACCATCCCCATCGAGGCGGCCCTCATCGCCCGCAACCGCGCGCCCGGCCTGCATCGGGAGTTCTCCGCCCAGCACTGGCGGGGGATGCCCGCCTCGGTATGGAAGGACGCCCGGGACGAGGCCATGAGCCTCGAATACCACGGCGACTACCGCATCTTCGCCTCGGACAGCGACCCGAAGGCCGTCGCCCTCAGCCGGGAGAACGCCCGCCGCGCCGGAGTGGCGGAGGACATCGTTTTCTCCGTCGCAGACGCCCGCGAGACCCCGCCGCCCGCGGAGCGCGGCGTCATCGTGTGCAACCCGCCCTACGGCGAGCGGATGCTGGAGCGGGACGAGGCCCGCGCCCTGTACCGCGCCTTCGGCCGCAATCCGGCGCCGGACTGGAAGCGCTTCGTCATCTGCTCCGACCCGGAGTTCGAGCGCTTTTTCGGACGCCCGGCGGACAAAAAACGCAAGCTCTACAACGGCATGCTGCCCTGCAATTTGTATATGTATTTTGCCGATTGAGACGGTCGTTATTTGTGCAGAATGCCAGTTGAAGAAAATGGTTTACTGGGGTATTATATGTGTGTTAGCACTCAGGGGTATTGAGTGCTAACACACAAACTATGTTAAACAAAATTTCCAATATGACAGGAGGTCACATCCCATGAAACTGAAGCCTTTGGCCGATAAGGTCGTTCTGAAGCGCCTGGAGGCGGAAGAGAAGACCAAGAGCGGCATCCTGCTGGCGCCCGCCGCCCAGGAGAAGCCTGAGGTCTATGAAGTCGTTG
Source organism: uncultured Oscillospiraceae bacterium (assembly GCA_905234575.1). GTDB lineage: Bacteria > Bacillota > Clostridia > Oscillospirales > Oscillospiraceae > CAJOIG01. The sequence continues at coordinate 1,776 of CAJOIG010000070.1, read as the reverse complement.
CGGTGGGTCCCGGCGGCGTCGTGGACGGCAACGAGATCAAGATGGAAGTCAAGGCCGGCGACCGAATCCTCACCGGCAAGTACACCGGCACCACCGTGAAGGTGGAGGACGAGGAGTACACCATCGTCCGTCAGGGCGACATCCTCGCCGTTATCGAGTAATCAGGAGGGAATACTACTATGGCAAAGCAGATCATTTACGGAGAAGAGGCCCGCGCCGCCCTGCAGCGCGGTGTGGATAAGCTGGCGGACACCGTCAAGATCACCGTGGGTCCCAAGGGCCGCAACGTGGTGCTCGACAAGAAGTTCGGCGCGCCCCTCATCACGAACGACGGCGTGACCATCGCCAAGGAGATCGAGCTGGAGGACCCGTTTGAGAACATGGGCGCCCAGATGATCAAGGAGGTCTCCACGAAGACCAACGACGTCGCGGGCGACGGCACCACCTCCGCCACCATCCTGGCCCAGGCCATCATCCGTGAGGGCCTCAAGAACCTCGCCGCCGGTGCGAACCCCATGGTCATGAAGCGTGGCATCGCCAAGGCGGCCGAGGCGGCCGTCGAGGCCATCAAGCAGAACTCCCAGCCCGTGTCCGGCTCCGGCGACATCGCCCGCGTCGGCGCGGTCTCCAGCGGCGACGAGAAGATCGGCCAGCTCATCGCGGAGGCGATGGAGAAGGTCGGACAGAACGGCGTCATCACCGTCGAGGAGTCCAAGACCCGAGGGCATGCAGTTCGACCGCGGCTATCTGAACCCCTACATGGTCACCGACACCGAGAAGATGGAGGCCGTGCTGGACGATCCCATGATCTTCATCACTGACAAGAAGATCTCGAACATCCAGGACATCCTGCCCGTCATGGAGCAGGTCGTACAGGCCGGCCGCAAGATGCTCATCATCGCGGAGGACGTCGAGGGCGAGGCCCTGGCCACCATCGTGCTGAACCGCATCCGCGGCACCTTCACCTGCGTCTGCGTCAAGGCCCCCGGCTTCGGCGACCGCCGCAAGGATATGCTCCAGGACATCGCCATCCTGACCGGCGGCCAGGTCATCTCCTCCGACATCGGTATGGAGCTGCGTGACGCCACCGTCGATATGCTCGGCTCCGCCCGCCAGGTGAAGGTCTCCAAGGAGAACACCATCATCGTGGACGGCAACGGCGACGCCTCCGCCATCGCGGACCGCGTCAAGCAGATCACGGCGCAGGCCGAGGTCACCGAGAGCGAGTACGACAAGGAGAAGCTCAACGAGCGTCTCGCGAAGCTGGCCGGCGGCGTGGCCGTCATCAAGGTCGGCGCCGCGACCGAGACCGAGATGAAGGAGAAGAAGCTCCGCATCGAGGATGCCCTGAACGCCACCCGCGCCGCGGTGGAGGAAGGCGTCGTCGCCGGCGGCGGCAGCGCCTATGTCCTCGGCTCCAAGGCCGCCGCGAAGGTCGCGGAGACCCTGGAGGGCGACGAGAAGACCGGCGCCGTCGCGGTGGCGAAGGCCCTCGAGGCTCCCATCATGCAGATCGCCGCGAACGCGGGCCTGCAGGGCGCCGTCATCCTCGACAAGGTCGTCTCTGCGGACGTGCCGAGCTACGGCTTCGACGCCGCGAAGGAGGAGTTCTGCGACATGATCGCCGCCGGCATCATCGACCCGACCAAGGTCTGCCGCAGTGCCCTCGAGAACGCCGCCTCCGTCGCCTCCATGGTCCTCACCACCGAGAGCCTTGTGACCGACATCAAGGAGCCCCCCGCGCCCGTCGCCCCGAACCCCGACATGGGCGGCATG
>CAJOIG010000069.1 GCA_905234575.1 uncultured Oscillospiraceae bacterium | reverse complement strand
TCCTGACCTTCAACCTCTTCCAGGTCATCGGCCACATCGTCGCCTGGGGCGTCATCGCGCCCGTCCTCGACATCGTCATGTACGCCGAGCCCGCGAACAAGGTCTTCCTGCAGGGGCTCGTGGGCGGCATCTCGAACATCGTCACCACCGCCATCGTCGGCACGCTGCTGTGCGTGGCCTACGCCGCGGCCCGGCCCAAGCAGGGCAGCCTCGAGGAGGAAAAGGACGACTGACCCCACACAACACCACAACGGCGGGAGCATCCTCCCGCCGTTTTATCTAAGGAGACGCCCATGGACGAACCCCTGCTGGAATTCCGCGATTTCAGCTTCCAGTACAACGCCCAGGCCCAGCCCACGCTGCGCGGCATCGACCTGACCATTCGCCGGGGGGAGAAGGTCCTCATCGCGGGGCCCTCCGGCTGCGGAAAGTCCACCCTGGCCCACTGCATCAACGGCCTCATCCCCTTCGCCTTCCGGGGGACGATGACGGGCTCCGTCCGGGTAAACGGCCGGGAGACCCGGGACCTGAGCCTCCACGAGCTGTCCCGCACCGTCGGCACCGTGCTCCAGGATTCGGACGGGCAGTTCATCGGCCTCACCGTGGCGGAGGACATCGCCTTCGCCCTCGAAAACGACGCCGTGGGCGAGCCCGATCTCCACGACCGCGTGGCGAAAGCCGCGGACCTCGTGCAGATCGGAAGCCACCTCGGCCACGCCCCGAACGAGCTCTCCGGCGGGCAGAAGCAGCGGGTCGCCCTCGCGGGCGTCCTCGTGGACGACGTGGACCTCCTGCTTTTCGACGAGCCTCTTGCCAACCTCGACCCCGCCACCGGCAGGGCCGCCATCGAGCTCATCGACGACATCCAGCGCCGGACGGGCGCCGCCGTCGTGCTCATCGAGCACCGCCTGGAAGACGTGCTGCACCGGAGCGTGGACCGCGTCGTCCTCATGCGGGAGGGGACCGTCCTCGCGGACCTGCCGCCGGACGAGCTCCTGAGCCGCCCCCTTCTCGCGGAGAACGGCATCCGGGAGCCGCTGTACGTCACGGCTCTCAAATACGCGGGCGTGACCGTCACCCCGGCCATGGCCCCGGGCAGCATCCGCACCCTCCGTCTGACGGAGGAGGACCGGGCCCGGGTCCGCGCCTGGTTCGACGCCGCGCCGCCGCCGGAGCCGGCACCCGAACGCCCGCCGCTTTTGGAGGCAAAAAACCTCCGCTTTTCCTACGCGAACGGCCGGGAGGCGCTCTCCGGCGTGTCGGTGACGGTGGCCCGGGGAGAATCCCTCGCCGTCGTCGGCACGAACGGCGCGGGGAAATCCACGTTTTCCAAGGTCATCTGCGGCTTCGAGACCCCGCAGGAGGGGACCGTCTCCTTCGCCGGCCTGCCGGACTGGGACAGCCTCTCCATCAAGGAGCGGGCCGACCACGTCGGCTATGTCATGCAGAACCCGAACCAGATGATCTCCCAGACGGGCATCTTCGACGAGGTGGCCCTCGGCCTGAGGACCCGGGGCGTGCCCGAGCCGGAGGTGGACCGCCGGGTGCGGGAGACCCTGAAAATCTGCGGGCTCGCGCCGTTCCGGAAGTGGCCCGTTTCGGCGCTGAGCTTCGGCCAGAAAAAGCGCGTGACCATCGCCTCCATCCTGGTGCTGGAGCCGGAGATCCTGCTGCTGGACGAGCCCACCGCGGGCCAGGACTGGCGGCACTACACGGACATCATGGAATTCCTGCGGACGCTGAACGCCCGGGGGATCACCGTGGTGATGATCACCCACGACATGCACCTCATGCTGGAATACGCCGAGCGCGCGGTGGTGTTCTCGGAGGGACGCGTCCTCGCGGACGCCGCCCCCGCGGCGGTGCTGACGGACCCGGACATCGTCGCCCGGGCGAGCCTCAAGGAGACCAGCCTCTACGACCTCGCCCTGCAGTGCGGCATCCCGGACCCGCAGGCCTTCGTCCAGCGCTTCATCGACCACGAACGGGAGGCGCGGACATGACGAACCTCTTCAACTACATCGACCGCCCCTCGCCCATCCACCGGCTGACCGGGGCCACAAAGCTCGTGTGCCTGCTGCTGTGGAGCTTCGCCGCCATGAGCACCTACGACACGCGGCTCCTGATCCTCCTGCCGGTGCTGAGCTTCGCGCTCTTCGCCCTCTCGCGCATCCGCCTGCGGGACGTGTCCTTCCTGCTGGGCTTCACGGCGGTGTTCATGGTGCTCAACAACGTCCTCGTGTTCCTCTTCGCGCCCCAGCACGGGGTGAGCCTCTACGGGACGAGCCAAGTCCTGTTCTCCCTCGGCGGGCGGTACGCCGTCACGAAGGAGCAGCTGTTCTACCACCTAAACCTGGTGCTGAAGTACCTCGCCTCCATCCCCATCGTGCTGCTGTTCGTCTGCACGACGAACCCCTCGGAGTTCGCGGCGTCGCTCAACCGCATCGGCGTGCCCTGCTCCGTGGCCTATTCCGTGGCGCTGGCCCTGCGGTACATCCCCGACATCCAGCGGGAGTACCGCGAGATCTCCCAGGCCCAGCAGGCCCGGGGCATCGAGCTGAGCAAGAAGCAGACCCTCGTAAAGCGCCTTCGCAGCGCCGCCGCCATCCTCATCCCGCTCATCCTCTCGAGCATGGACCGCATCGAGGTCATCTCGAACGCCATGGAGCTGCGGGGCTTCGGCAAGAGCAAGAAGCGGACCTGGTACATGGGCCGCCCCTTCCGGGCGGGGGACGTCCTCGCCATGGCGGGCTGCGCCCTGCTGCTCCTCGCCGCCATCCTTCTGAACGTCCATAACGGCGGGCGATTCTGGAACCCGTTTCTATAAGGAGAACTTCTATGAAAGCCTACGAACGCCTGATGCGGTACGCCGCTCTGCGGACCCCCAGCGACGAAAACGCCGCGGACAAAACGCCCTCCACGGAGGCGCAGTTTCAAATGACCGAGCTTCTCGCGGAGGAGATGCGCGCGATGGGCCTCGCGGAGGTCTACGCCGACGAGCACGCCTACGTCTATGGGAAGCTCCCGGCGACGCCGGGGTACGAGGACCGCACCCCCATCGGCCTCATCGCCCACATCGACACGGTGCCCGTGCCGGAGGACGGCGTCGTCCGCCCGACCCTCGTTCCGAACTACGACGGCGGGGACGTGCCCCTGGGCTCCTCCGGGCTCACCCTGTCCCCGGCGATGTTCCCGCACCTGCCGGACCTCGCGGGCCAGGACCTCATCGTGACGGACGGGACCACCGTCCTCGGCGCGGACGACAAAGCCGGCGTCGCGGAGATTTTGGCGGCCGTCGAGCGGGTCATGACCGAGGGAATCCCCCACGGGCCCGTGTCCCTCTGCTTCACGCCGGACGAGGAGATCGGCCACGGGGCAGCCCTTCTGGATTTGGACCGCTTCGGCGCGAAGATCGGCTACACCGTGGACGGCGGGGACCTCTCCGAGATCGAAAACGAGACCTTCAACGCCGCCGCCGCGAAATGGACCCTCCGGGGCGTGGAGGTGCATCCCGGCTCCGCCAAGGGGATCATGCGAAACGCCGCCCTGCTGGCGGCGGAGCTCATCGGCATGCTCCCGGCGGACGAGACCCCGGGAACGACGGAGGACCGCGAGGGCTTCTATCATCTGTGCGACCTGCGGGCGGACGTGGGCCGCGCGGAGCTCTCCTATATTCTCCGCGACCACGACCGGGCGAAATTCGAGGCCCGGAAGGAGCGGATGCGCGCCATCGAGGCGGCTCTGAACGGGAAATACGGCCCCGGCACGGCGGTGCTGACCCTCCGGGACCAGTACTACAACATGGCGGAGGTCCTCAAAAACTGCCCCGAGGCATTGGAGAAGGCCGAGGAGGCCGTCCGGGCCGCGGGCCTCGACCCCGTGTACCGCCCCATCCGCGGCGGCACGGACGGGTCCCAGTTGTCCTTCCGGGGCCTGCCCTGCCCGAACCTGGGCACCGGCGGCTTCGGCTTCCACGGACCCTACGAGCACATCACCGTCCAGCGCATGGACAAAATGACCGACATTCTCACGGAGCTCATCCGGGCCTTCGCCCGCTAAGGAGGAACGAACCATGAAGCTGACATTTCTCGGCGCGACCCACGAGGTCACGGGAAGCTGCACCCTCATCGAGATCGGCGGGAAGTACGGGCTCGTGGACTGCGGCCTGGAGCAGGGGGAGGACGTCTATCAGAACGCGCCCCTGCCCATCCCGGAATCGGAGCTCTGCTTCGTGCTGCTGACCCACGCCCACATCGACCACTCCGGCCGCATCCCGCTGCTGTACAAAAACGGCTACGACGGCCCCGTGGTCGCCACGGACGCCACCTGCCACCTCTGCGAGATCATGCTGCGCGACTGCGCCCACATCCAGGAGTCCGACGCGGAATGGCTCTCCCGCAAGGCCAGGCGCGCCGGCGGCACGGGCGTGGCTCCCCTGTATGATCTGAACGACGCCGAGGCCGCCATCGCCCACCTGCGCCCCTGCTCCTACGGCGAGGAGGTGCAGGTCGAGGAGGGCGTCGTCGTGCGCTTCACGGACGCCGGGCACCTTCTCGGCTCGGCCAGCATCGAGGTCTGGCTCACCGAGGGCGGCATCACGAAAAAGGTCGTCTTCTCCGGCGACATCGGGAACCTCGACCAGCCCCTCATCAAGGACCCGCAGTATATCGACGAGGCGGACTATGTCCTCACCGAATCCACCTATGGCGACCGCCTGCACGAGCGCGGCCCCAAAAACAACGTGGAGTTCCTGGCGGACGTCGTCCAGCGCACCCTGGACCGGGGCGGCAACGTGGTCATCCCGTCCTTCGCCGTGGGCCGCACCCAGGAGATGCTCTATTTCCTGCGGATCATCCAGGAGCAGGGCCTGGTCCACGGGCACGGGGATTTCCCCATCTATGTGGACTCTCCCCTCGCGAACGAGGCCACGGGCATCTTCCTCCAGTGCGAGCGGTCCTACTTCGACGACGACGCCCGCGCCCTGCTGGACCGGGGCGTGAACCCCCTCATGAGTCCCGGCGTAAAGCTCTCCGTCAGCAGCGAGGAGTCGAAGCAGATCAACTTCGACAAGACCCCCAAGGTCATCCTGTCGGCCTCCGGCATGTGCGAGGCCGGGCGCATCCGGCACCACCTCAAGCACAACCTCTGGCGGCCGGAGTGCACGGTCCTCTTCGTGGGCTATCAGGCCGTCGGCACCACGGGACGGCGCATCCTCGACGGCGCGAAGGACCTCAAAATCTTCGGCGAGGACATCTCCGTGAAGGCGGAGGTCGCCTTCCTGCCCGGCAAGAGCGGCCACGCCGACCGGGACGGCCTGCTCCGCTGGATCACGGCCTTCAAGGAAAAGCCCGCCATGGTGTTCGTGAACCACGGCGAGGCCGCCGTCGCGGAGTCCTACGCCGCCCTCCTGCGGGACGAGCACGGCATGAACGTCGGCGTGCCCTACAGCGGCGCGGAGTTCGACCTGCTGGCGGGCGTCTGGCTCTCCGAGCCCGAGGGGATCCCCGTGGAGAAGGTCAAGGCCAAGGCCGGACGGGCCTACGACGCCTTCGAGGCCCTTCTCGCCGCCTGCGAAAAGCTCACCGCCCTGGCCCGGAGCCTGCGCGGCATCCCGAACAAGGAGCTCTCGAAGCTCACGGGACAGATCAATTCCCTCGCGGACAAGTGGCGCTCCTGGGCGGAGCGGTGAGACTTTGTTTCGCTGACGCCTTGACTTTTTCCGCTCGGACGTTTATACTGAAAACACAAAAAAGCGCTGCCGGAAACGGTCAGCCCTTACATGTCCTTGAAGTGATCGTCGAACTTGCCAGGGTCCCGGCGGTCACTTCTTTTTGTATATCTGAATAAACAGATTGCAAATGCCGATAAGTACAAGAAAAAGCGTCAACACTTCCATCGTGCTCATGGGCAGCCCTCCTCTCATAAGATCGGAGGACAAAAAGCTGCCCCCCGTCCAAAAAGCGAAGGGCCGACCGCAGCTTCGGCAGCGCAGGCCATTTGCATGGCTTGCCTGCAGAATAGCACATTCCCCGACCAAACGCAAACACTTTTCTTTCCACCCTTTGAAACATTTCCCGCCGTCCGCGCGTATTCCCATCGAAGGGCCCTTCCAATAACAACATACGCATGGGGATCAACATGAGATCGAACGAGATTTTCACCGAGACCGCGCGCCGGTACATGGATACGGTCTTCCGCCTGGCCTTCAGTTACCTCAAGAGCCGGGCCGACGCCGACGACGTCACGCAGAACGTGCTGCTGAAGCTCTACCGATACGACGGGGCTTTCGAAAGCGAAGCCCATTGCAAGCACTGGCTCATCCGCGTCACGATCAATGAGTGCAAGTCGGCGCTCCGCTCGCCCTGGCGTAGGACGGAAGACATCGCGGACTATGCGAACACCCTGGCCCTGCCCACGCCGGAGCATACGGAGCTTCTGGAGACCGTGATGAAGCTGCCGCCGAAATACCGCGCGGCGATCTACCTCTTTTATTACGAGGGGTACGCCACGGCGGAGATCGCGGAGCTTCTGGGGATGCCGGAGGCCACGGTGCGCACGCACCTCGCGCGCGGACGGGAAAAACTCAGGACCATGCTGACGGAGGCGGACGATTATGACGGACAAACAGCTATATAAGGAGACCTTTTCCCGGCTCCACGCCTCCGAGGACACGATCACGGAGGTGCTGAAAATGGCAAGGGAACAGGAACACAAAACAAACAACCGCCGTCCCGTGCGGACGGGTCTTCTCATCGCGCTCGCGGCGGCGCTGCTCATGGGCACGGCCCTTGCGGCGGTGAGCTATAAGCTCCGGGCGGACCGGCTGGGCGATCTCGCCGTGGCGATCAGCGTCGCGGAGGAGGGGACCGCTCCCGGCGCGGTGGCCTTTTCCGGCGAGACAGCCGACGCGGCCTTCCACGGTCTGGAGATGACCGCCGGATGGCTGCCCGAGGGCATGGAAAACGCCCCCGGCGAGACCCTCAAATGGGACTGGCCCGAGGACGGCTGGCGCGGCGGCTTCTCGCTGGGCTCTTCGCCGCTGAACGCCGGAAACGCCACCTTCTGTGATGTGGTGACCGACGCAGAGAGCCAGGAAAGCCTCACGGTCAACGGGCATGAGGCCGTGTATGTCAAACGCTCGTTTGACGACGGCTTCAATCAGCGGATGTACATCTCGTACCCCGAATTCAACGCCGTCCTGACGATGTACATCGGCGCAAACGTGACGCGCGGCGACGCCGTAAAATTCGCGGAAAACCTCGCCGTTACCGCCGGGAACTGGACGATGGACGCCGAGAATCTGGAATACAACGGAAAGCTCTATCTTGACGCGGCGAATTTCATTGCCACGGGCGTGTATGTGAACACGGCGGACGAGGTCACGCCGGAGGACCAGGCGGCGACGGAGGCCGCGTGGGCCGAGCGGGACCCGGCAAACCGGGCTGTTAAAAACAATATGGCGGACGCCCACGAGATCGGCGAGAGCTTTGCCGTGACCTTCGCCGAACACAGGGACGGACGGTTTGCCGGCTTCACCGACCTCGACGTGACGGTGACGGACGTCTCCGTCCGGGACGACTACAGCGCTCTGCGGGACACGAAATACCTCGATCTCGACTGGGCCAGCCGCGTGGACGAAAACGGAAAGCTCCCCAAGGCGGACTACGACTTCGTCGTGTACGGCGACGGCGTGAACACGCCCGGCGTCACCACGGTGGCGACGCTGCCGGACCAGCAGCTCTACATGGTGGCGGTGACGGTAGAGGTCACAAACAACACGGACCACACCATCGAGGAGGCGGGTTACAACGGGCGGCTGCTGTCCATCGCGCAGACGGCGGACGGCTGGGCCGTCACGAAACCGGAACCCGAGGACCCCGCCATCGAATACGACGAAAGCTGGTGCACAGGCGGCGGACGCCTGGAGGATATGCGCTATTGGGACCTGCGCTGGGATGGGTCGAACGGCGGCAACGAGATCACGGACCTCGCCCCCGGCGAGAGCGTCGCGATCCAGATGGGCTTCGTCGTCAGCGAGTGCCAGATGGGGAACCTCTGGTTCTACATGAACGACGCGGACA
>CAJOIG010000068.1 GCA_905234575.1 uncultured Oscillospiraceae bacterium | reverse complement strand
CACACATTGATTTTACCACAAACAAGAAGCCGAGGCGACTGTTTCCAGCCACCTCGGTTTCTTGTTTTGCTAGGGCTGTTTTGCTACAGCCCCTTTTTGCTTTGGTGTTCTTACGCCAATCGGTTCTTCAGAAAGATCTCCAGGCCGATTGCGATGAGGATGAGGCCGCCGAGGACGGAGGCCCTTCCGGCGAGGCGGGTGCCGAAGCGCTTGCCGAGGGAGAGGCCGCCGAGGCAGAGCCCGAAGGTCACGACGGCGATGATGAGGGAACTGACAAAGGCCATGGGCGCGGGGTCTTCCGCCAGCGTGAAGCCCACGGAGAGCGCGTCGATGCTGGTGGCGACGCCCTGCATAAGAAGCGTGCCGTGCCCGACCTCAGAGGGCTCGTCCTCCCCGCCGCGGAGGCCCTCAACGAGCATCTTGCCGCCGATGAACGTCAGAAGGCCGAGGGCGATCCATGGGATGAACCGCTGGAAGGCAGAGAAGACCTCCAAAATCGTGTGCACGCAGACCCAGCCGAGCATCGGCATGAGGAACTGGAACCCGGCGTATACCCCGGCGATGGCGCACATCCGGCCGGGACGCATCCGCGGCTCGCGCAGGCCGTTCGCCAGCGACACGGAGAAGGCGTCCATGGCAAGGCCGACGCCGAGAAGGACGCTGTTCAGAAAGAACAGGAGCGACAAGTCCATGCCTTAGAACTCGGCATTCCCCACGGTGCGGGGATGGAGCTCCACGTCGCGGATGTTCGAAACGCCGGTGAGGTACATGACCATCCGCTCGAAGCCCAGGCCGAAGCCCGCGTGCCGGCAGGAGCCGTAGCGCCGCAGGTCGAGGTACCACCAGTAGTCCTCTTCCTTGAGGCCGAGCTCCGCCATCCGGGCGGTGAGCACGTCGAGGCGCTCCTCGCGCTGGCTGCCGCCGATGATCTCGCCGATGCCGGGCACCAGGCAGTCCGCCGCGGCGACGGTCCTGCCGTCGTCGTTCAGGCGCATGTAGAAGGCCTTGATGTCCTTCGGGTAGTCGGTGACGAACACGGGGCGCTTATAGATCTGCTCGGTGAGGTAGCGCTCGTGCTCGGTCTGCAGGTCCATGCCCCAGGACACGGGGAACTTGAACGCCGCGCCGGATTTTTCGAGCAGGTCCACGGCCTCGGTGTAGGTCACGCGGGCGAAGTCGCTCGTGGCGACGTGGATGAGCCGGTCCTTGAGGCCCTTGTCCACGAAGGCGTTGAAGAAGTCGATCTCCTGCGGGCATTTCTCGAGGACGGTGGTGATGATGAACTTTACCATTTCCTCCATGACGGCAAGATCGCCCTCCAGGTCGCAGAAGGCCATCTCCGGCTCGATCATCCAGAACTCGGCGGCGTGGCGCTGGGTGTTGGAGTTCTCCGCCCGGAAGGTGGGGCCGAAGGTGTAGACGTCGCCGAAGGCCATGGCGAAGTTCTCGGCGTTGAGCTGGCCGGAGACGGTGAGGTTCGTGGCCTTGCCGAAAAAGTCCTTGGAGTCGTCCACGGTGCCGTCGTCCTTCCGGGGGAGGTCGTTCAGGTCGAGGGTGGTCACGCGGAACATCTCGCCCGCGCCCTCGGCGTCGGAGCCCGTGATGATGGGGGTGTGGACGTAGACGAAGCCGCGGCTCTGGAAGAACTCATGCACGGCCTGGGCCGCCACGGAGCGGACCCGGAAGGTCGCGGAGAAGAGGTTCGTCCGGGGCCGGAGGTGCTGGATGGTGCGGAGGTACTCCACGGTGTGCCGCTTCTTCTGGAGGGGATAGTCCGGCGCGGAGACGCCCTCCACGGCGATGGACGCGGCCTTGAGCTCGAAGGGCTGTTTGGCTTCCGGGGTGAGGACCAGGTCGCCCGTCACGATGAGGGCGGCGCCGACGTTGAGCTTTGCGATCTCGTCGTAGTTCGCGAGCTTCTCGCGCTCGAAGACGACTTGCACGCCTTTGAAGGCGCTGCCGTCGTTCAGGTCGATGAAGCCGAAGTTTTTCTGGTCGCGGATGGTGCGGGCCCAGCCGCAGACGGTGATGGGCGCGCCGGTGTGGGCGGCAGGGTCCTGCCACAGTGCGGAAACACGGGTTCGGGTCATGGGAAAGCTCTCCTTTTGGATGGACTGGAATGTATCATACGGTCCCCGCCTGGAAACAATAGGCGTACAAAGGGGGACTGCGGGTTGCACAAGGTGGAGATATGCGGCGTGAACACGTCGAAGCTCCCGGTACTGAAAAACGACGAGACGCGCACGCTGCTCCTGCGGGCGCGGTCGGGGGACATCGAGGCGCGGGAGGCGCTCATCGCGGGCAATCTGCGGCTGGTGCTGTCGGTTTTGCAGCGGTTCGCCGGGCGCGGCGAGAGCGTGGACGACCTCTTCCAGGTGGGCTGCGTGGGGCTCATCAAGGCCGTGGACAATTTTGACGTCGATCAGCCCGTCCGGTTTTCGACCTACGGCGTGCCGATGATCGCCGGGGAGATCCGCCGGTATCTGCGGGACAACAGCGCCCTGCGGGTGTCCCGGTCCCTGCGGGACCTGGCCTACAAGACGATGCAGGCGCGGGAGGCGTTCCTCGCGCGGGAGCAGCGGGACCCGACGCCGGAGGAGCTCGGACGGGAGCTGGGGGTGACCCCCGCGGCGGTGGCCGAGGCCATGGACGCCCTGGCCGAGCCCGTCAGCCTCTCGGAGCCGGTGTACGGCGAGGCCGGGGAGACGCTCTCCGTCCAGGACAAGCTCATGGACGAGAAAAACACCGACGCCGCCTGGCTCGAGCGCCTGGCTCTTAGCGAGGCCGTGGAGACCCTGCCGGAGCGGGAGCGGCGCATCCTGGCCCGGCGGTTCCTGGACGGGCGGACGCAGATGGAGGTCGCCGGGGAGCTCGGCATCTCCCAGGCCCAAGTGTCCCGCCTCGAGAAATCCGCCGTGGGCCGCATCAAGGCGGCGCTGTTCCCGGCGGGATAACTTACTTTTCCTGCAGGACCTTCGCGTTCTGTGCGACGTAGATGACGCCGGAGATCACGGTCAGCGCGGCGCAGAGCCACAGCAGGAGGTTCGAAAGCAGCGGCAGGAAGGCAAGGCCCCCGATGGCCCGGAGGAACAGGATGAGCCCGAGGGACACGTCCTGCACGAAGGTCTTGGCCTTGCCCCAGTTGTTCGCGGCGATGACGACGCCCTGCTCCGCGCCGGACTGCCGGATGCCGGCGACGAGGAACTCGCGGATGAGGATGAGCACGGCCGCGAGCGCGGGGACGAGGCCCTCCGGGATCAGCAGGATCATCACGGCGTAGTTGAGGATCTTGTCCGCGAGGGGGTCCATGAATTTGCCGAAGACGGTGACCTGACCGGTGGCCCGGGCGATGCGCCCGTCGAGCAGGTCGGTCAGGGACGCCGCCACGAACAGGACGAAGGCGAGCCACGCGAACGCGCCGCCCCGGAGCAGCAGGAAGGCGATGAGGACGAAGGCGCAGGCGATGCGCGCCACGGTGAGCTTATTCGGGGTATTCATCGGGGAGATCGACCTCCTTTTCGGGCGTGCGGACGCGGTGCTTCCGCAGCCACAGACACAGCAGCAGCACGACGGCGGCGAGCCCCGCGATGACGAGGGCCGCGCCGGTTTTTTTGTAGACTGCCGCGAGCACGGCGCAGGCCGCGAGCACCACCAGCATCATCCACAGGGCGGCGAACGGCGCGCTGGACCGGACGACGCGGGTCTCCTTGAGCTTGGGGCCGAGGCCGGAGCCGGGGGCCTCCCGCAGCAGGCGGAGGTACCACCGGCTGTAGAGCACGAGGCTCATGAGCATGACGGCGCCGCAGAGGGCGAGGATGACGTCCTTGCCGGTCCGGCTCAGGCCCGGCAGCAGCACCAGGGCCGCCATCGAGGCATAGAGCACCGCGGTGCAGACCTTGCCGTACCATTTGGCGGAGGGGATGGTGTCCGTCCGCCGGAGGCACACGATGCCCCATGCGAGCATGACGAGCTCCTTCACGACGAGAAAGCCGAGCAGGATCCACATCTCCGGCAGGTCCCAGGCGAGACAGAAGAACATCGCTGCCTGGGTGAGCTTGTCCGCGACGGGGTCGATGGCCTTGCCGAGGTCGGTGATCATGTGGAAGCGGCGGGCGATGAATCCGTCGGCGACGTCGGACAGGGCGGAGAGCGCGAGGCACCCCAGCGCGAGCCAGAGCCGCTCCTCGAACCAGCAGGCGACGAAGGCGGGGATGAGCAGGAGCCGGACGTAGGTGATGAGGTTGGGGATGGAGAGAGCCTCCGGACGATTTTTCTGCATGGATGACATGAGTTCCCTTTTCATACGTTATCCCTTATCATACCACCAAATCCCCGCGAAAACAAGTCTTTCCCGGCGGGTAGAGGGCGTATGCATTCACCCGTAAAGCGGGCTCGCCTTTGGGCGGTCCGTGGGGGCCCTTTTATAAACACTCCTCGCAGTAGGTCAGGGCGTCGAAGGGGTCCAGGGTGCTGTCCTTTTTGAGATACAGCGGGTGGTGGGGATGCCCCTTGACGGAGCGCTTCCCCGCCGTGTACCAGGCCGCGCCGTACTTCGCCCCGAGCTCGATCATGTCCAGCACGCAGCCTTTGAGGTATGGCCGCAGCTCGATGATGCCGCCCCAGGCCGCCCACACCGCCGGGCGATCGCCCGCGTTTTTGAGGACGTACTCGAAGGCCGCCATGTTCTCCCGGTGCAGGACCTCCGAGCGGACGCGGTCCATGTCCTGGGGGCGGGTGGCGCGCTGGGCGTAGACATTGAACATGGTGAAGCTGTCGAAGCCGTTGCCCAGGGCGATGCGCTGGACGGATTTAAGGGTGTTGTCCAGGGCGTCGGGCGCGGCGGTGGAGGGGTTCACCCCGACGCAGATGAGGGGCTTTTCTCCCTTCGTGCCGAGGATGTATCGGTATTCGGTGTAGAAATCCGGGACATACAGCCAGCGGTCCGGGTCATAGCCGCCGGAGCGGCCCGAGGCGGCCAGCGCCTCGGCAAACGGCAGGACCGCGGCCTCGGACGTGGGCGCGGACGGGATGTGCATGCAAACGCCTCCTTCGGGATGATATACATATTATAATTGACGCGGCGCGGAAAGGGAAGTACAATCGTAGGGACCCGAAAAAGGAGGTGGGACCATGGGACATCCGGCGATCCTGGCGCCCGTGGGAGGGACCGAGCAGCTCACGGCGGCGGTCCGCTGCGGCGCGGAGGCGGTGTATCTTGGCCTCGGCGATCTGAACGCCCGGCGGAGCGCGGAGAACTTCGACGCGGACAGCCTCGCGGCGGCGGCGGCCTATTGCCGTGCCCGCGATACGGCCCTGTACGTCACCGTGAACACCATGCTCCTGGACCGGGAGCGGGGCCTGCTGGACCGCACCGCGGAGGCGATCGCCCGGGCCGGAGCCGACGGCGTCATCCTGCAGGACTTCGGCGCGGCGGAGCTTTTCGCGAAGCGCTATCCGAGCATCCATCGCGTCGCCTCCACCCAGACGGCGGTACATAACCTCGACGGCGTGCGGCTTCTCGAGGACGCGGGCTTTCAGAGCTTCGTCCTCGCGCGGGAGCTGTCTCTCGACGAGATGGCCCACATCCTTGCCCGCACGGCCCTGCCCGCGGAGGCCTTCGTCCACGGGGCGCACTGCGTCTGCGTGTCCGGGATGTGCGCCCTGTCCTCCATGCTCGGCGGGCGGAGCGGCAACCGCGGCCTCTGCGCCCAGCCCTGCCGCCTGCCCTGGTCCTGCGGCGGCAGCGGCGACCACGTCCTCTCCATGAAGGATATGAGCCTTCTGCCCCACATTCGGGCCCTCGCGGACGTCGGCGTGGACACCCTCAAGATCGAGGGCCGGATGAAGCGCCCGGAGTACGTCGCCGCGGCGGTCACTGCCTGCCGCGCCGCCCGGGACGGGGCAAGCTACGATGAAACGATCCTGCGGGCGGTCTTTTCCCGGAGCGGCTTCACGGACGCCTACCTCGCCGGGCACCCGGACGGGTCCATGTTCGGCGTCCGCACGAAGGAGGACGTCACCGGCGCGGAGGGCGTTTTCAAGGACCTTGCGGCCCTGTACCGGAAGGAGAATCCCCGCGTGCCACTGACCGTTCGCTTTGCCATGGACGGGAACGGATCCCGGCTCACCGTCTCGGACGGCATCCGCGCGGTCGAGCTCTCCGGCCCCGTCCCGGAGCCCGCCCGCACCCGGCCCCTGGACGCCGATGCCGCCGCCCGGAGCCTGGGCAAGACCGGCGGCACGCAATATTATGTAAACAAAATAGAGACGGACATGGCCGGCGGGCTGACCCTTCCGGCGTCGGCGCTGAACGATCTGCGGCGGCGGGCGCTGGCGGCGCTGGACGCCGAGCGCTCGGTCCCACGGCCCCATGCCCGGACGGACTGGGCCCCGGCGGAGCTGCCGTCCCATCCGGCCCGGAGCACGCCCTCTCCGCTGTGGGCGCGGTACGCGGACCCGGGACAAGCCGAGGGCTCCGGCGCGGAGCGGGTGATCCTCCCGGCGGAGACGCTGGACCCGGCGCTGGTGGAGCGCTTCGGGGACCGGCTCATCGCGGCGCTGCCCGCGGTGCTCTTCGAGCCGAAGGCGGCGGAGGCTTTGGAGGCGCATTTGACCTCCCTGCGGGACGCGGGGCTTTCCGCGGTCTGGACGGAGAACCTCTACGGCCTGCCCCTGGGGAAGCGGCTGGGCCTTGCCGTATACGGCGGCTTCGGGCTGAACATCGCGAATACCAGGTCGCTTGCGGTCTGGGAGGAACTGGGCCTTGCCGCGGCGGCGGTCTCCTTCGAGCTGCCCATGGGTGCGATCCGGGCCCTGGGCGGGAGCCTGCCCCAGGGAATCGCCGTGTACGGACGTCTGCCCCTCATGCGGTATCGGAGCTGTCCGATCCGGGCGGAGCTCGGCTGCGCCCGCTGCGGCGGGACGGGGTCCCTCACGGACCGGCGGGGCACGGCCTTTCCCGTGGAGTGCGGGCAGCGGCGGTATTCGACGCTCCTCAACAGCGTGCCCCTGGATATTTCCGGGCGGGACGACCCCGCCGATTTCCGGCTCCTCTGGTTTACGCGGGAGACCCCGGCGGAGTGCGCGGCGATTCTCGCCCGCTTCCGCCGGAACGAGCCGTCCGACGCCCCTCACACCGGGGGCCTCTACTACCGAAAGCTGCTGTGACCAAAGACTTCTCTGACAAACTGAACCGCCCGTCCCGGAAAATGGGACGGGCGGTTCGCCGTTTGGATTTTTTCACTCCACGTCGTCGTCGAAGAAGAACTTGCAGGAGCACTGGTAGCAGATCGAGCGGTTCGACTTCTGGACCGTGCCGCAGACCGGGCAGATGACCTCGAAGGGCGGGCGCAGCGGGAAGTGCGCGACCTTCTTCTCCCGGTCGGCCACGATGGCGACGCCCGGAAGGGGCTTGCCCTCGGGGAAGTCCTCGGGCGCGTTTCGCAGCTCCGGCGCGCCGAGCTCGCTCTCCAGGGTCTCCCGCAGGGCGTCGAGCTTGCCCCGGCGCTCGCGGATGGTGGCGGCGTAGCTGTCGTGGACCACGCCCGCGGTCTCGAAGGAGAGGACCCAGTCGTAGAAGATGGCGAGGTTCGAGACGTTGTGCAGGCGGCGGACCTTGCTGTCCTTCCGGTCGGCCAGGAGCCGGTCGAGGTACTCGGCGATCATGATGATCGCGGAGAGGTAGTTCACCAGGGGGATGTACATGTCCTCCAGGG
Organism: uncultured Oscillospiraceae bacterium; assembly: GCA_905234575.1. Classification (GTDB taxonomy): domain Bacteria; phylum Bacillota; class Clostridia; order Oscillospirales; family Oscillospiraceae; genus CAJOIG01. The sequence goes on along the minus strand of CAJOIG010000068.1, from coordinate 4,357 downwards.
ACAGGCCCTCGGGCCGGGATACGGACCAGGTGTGGAAGAACAGCGGCGACGGGGCCTTGCGGTTCTCCCGGCGGGCAAGGCTCGTGTACACCCGGGTGAGCTCGTTGTACTTGATGCTTGTGAGGTTTATGAGCTCAAAGGAGACGCGGTCGAAGAACTCGGCCTCGTCCCCGCCGGTCTTGCGGCAGAGCTTCAGCGCGTCCTCGGTGCTGTCGATGAGGGCGGCCGGGTCCCCGACGAGCAGGCTGCTCTGCCAGGTGTGGGCCACGCCGCGGCCGTGGAGCGCGCGCCAGCAGTCGGGGTCCAGCTCGAGGGCCTTGGCATACTCGGTCTCGGCAAAGGCGAAGCGTCCGGCGGCGATGTCCCGGTCGGCCAGGACAAGAAGGGTCTCAAGGGCAGGAGTCATGGCGGTATCCTCCGTGATTCATAGTTTCATACCCATCTATTGTAGCGTGCTTTCGTCCCAAAATCAAGGCCCGAACGGCAATGTGCCGCAAGAAAGCATCCCATCAGCAGTCCGCTGAGAAGAAACGTTCCCAGCCAAAGCTCCGCGCGGGTGCCGTCGCCGGTTTTGGGCGCACGCGCCGCCGAGGTCTGCCCGTCGCCGTTCCGCGTGTTGGTATTGTTCCCGGTATTGTTCCCGGTATTGTTCCCGGTATTGTTCCCGGTATTGTTCCCGGTATTGTTCCCGGTATTGTTCCCGGTATTGTTCCCGGTGTTGTTGCCGGTGTTGTTGCCGGTGTTGTTCCCGGTATTGTTCCCGGTGTTGTTGCTGGTGTTGTTGCCGGTGTCGTTGCCGGTGTTGTTGCCGGTGTTGTTCCCGGTATCGTTGCCGGTGTCATTCCCGGTATTCGTGTTGGTGTTATTTCCGTTGTTCGTACCGGTGGAGTCGTCGGTCGTGGTCGCGGGCACATGGGTATTCGTGATGGTCCAGGTCCCGTCGCCGTTGTCCGTGATGCCGGAGCAGGCGTATTCCAGGACCGGCGCCTCGTCCACAGTGTAGAGAATGGGCGTTTTGGTCACGCTGCCGTCCCCGGCAACGGTGAAGCTGTATTTCGGCAGGTTCTCAAAGCTCACGCGCCAGCCGCCGGCGGCGTTCGGTTCGGCGGTGACCATCTCTGTGCCGTCGGCCTTCAGGATAAAGGTCACGCTTTCCGGACGGATGCCGTCGGCGTCCTCCGCATCGTCCCAGAGCTTGCTGATTTCGATGCTCACCCGTTCGGGCGCGTGGGTATTCGTGATGGTCCAGTCCTCGCCGTAGCTCGCGATGCCGGTGCTGTATTCCGGGACGGCGGCTGCGCGCACGGTGTAGACGATGGGGATCGCGGCCGTGCCGCCGAACCCGTCCGGGACGAGATTGTTCATCGGCAGCCCCGGAAAGCTCCACGTCCAGCCGCCGGAAGCCTCCGCGGTGACGGTGGCCGTCTCCGCGCCGTCTGCCTCGAGGACGATGGTCACGCTTTCCGGGCGGATGCCGTCGGCGTCCTCGGCGTCGTCCCAGATCAGCATGCCGCGGATCTCGGTCACGCCGGGATCGGGCGCGGCCAGGGCCGAGATCGGGCATGCCATCCACAAGAAAACAAGCAGAATGCAGAAGAATCCGGCGGTCTTTTTCATATCGGTCCCTCCAGGATCAGATAGGTTACGATCATCTGTTATGTATCGTGCCTGCATTATACCGTGTTTGCCGTGCCGCGTCAATCCTTGCATCGCACGGCGGGATTTGCAAATGCGCGGGAAGTGTGGTATGGTAGGGGGGCTATGAAAACACGTATTTTGACGATCTTTGCGCTTTTCGCGCTGCTTGCTGGGCTCCTCGGCGGCTGCCATGGCGGCACGCCCGAGCCCACGCCCACCCCGGAGCCCACCGCCACCCCCGATCCCCACGAGGGCATGGTGGAGGTCACGAACGGGTCGGGAGGCACGATCTGGGTGGACGAGGCCGAGGCTTTGACGCCCTTCGCCCTGGACCGCTATGCCTTCTCCGTGACGGACGGGGTCGTCTCCTATCTCGGGGAGGGCGCCATGCTCCGCCGGGGCATCGACGTCTCCGACCACCAGGGAGAGATCGACTGGCAGGCCGTGGCGGCTTCCGGCATCGACTTCGCCATGGTCCGCGTCGGCTGGCGCGGCTACGGCCAGGGCACCCTGAACGAGGACGAGCGCTTCCGCGAGAACATCGAGGGCGCCCAGGCGGCGGGCCTCGACGTGGGCGTGTACTTCTTCTCCCAGGCCGTCAGCGTGCTGGAGGCTGCGGAGGAGGCCGTCTACACCGCGCATCTTCTGGAAAACTACACCCTGGACCTGCCCGTCTTCTTCGACTGGGAGTTCATCGGCACCGAGCCCGCCCGCACCGACGGCACCTCCACCGAGACCATCACCGCCGCCTGCACGGAGTTCTGCTCCCTGCTCCGCGGCGAGGGCTTCCAGGTGGGCGTCTATACCTACATACCCGCGGTGTACCAGCACTACGACCTGAACGCCCTGTCGGGCCTCATGGTCTGGATGGGGGACCTCGGCACCTGGCCGGAGTTCTACTACGAGCACGACATCTGGCAGTACTCCATCACCGGCAGCGTCCCCGGCATCGAGGGCGACGTGGACCTGGACGTGATGTTCCTGCGGATCGCGGAGGAGGGGACCGAATGAGCTTTGTGCTGAACGCCGCGGACCTCCACGACCAGGCCGGCATGGAGCGGGCCTTCCGCGGGTATTTCGAGGAGGCGGAAAAGGCCTTCCCCGGGACCTTCAACGTCCTGCTCGGCTGCGAGCTGGAGACCTGCGGTTACGAGGACAGCTTCGTCGTGCTGCGGCTCGCGCCGAAGCCCTGGATGGCGAACCCCATGAACATCCTCCACGGGGGCGTGACGGCCTCGGTGCTGGACATGACCATGGGCCTTCTGTGCCGGTATTGCTCCGGCGGCAGCATGACCCCGACCGTCAGCATGGACGTGCAGTACCTGCGCTCCGGGCCGCTGGACAAGACCCTGTACATCCGGGCGGACCTCACGAAGCGCGGCCTGAGCGTGTGCTACGCGAATGGACGGCTCTGGGCCGGGGAGGACGAGAAAAAGCCCATCGCCACGGCCTCCGGCGCGTACTTCGTCACGGGACGAAGGCGGGCCTGACAGGAATCAAAACAGCACGGATGTGAGCGGCTCACGTCCGTGCTGTTTCGTCCTTGTCCTTCGCCGCCTGGGCCAGGAGGGCGGCCCGGTCGTTTCGGGCGGGGTCGTCCAGGACCAGGTCCAGGAGCCGCCGGAGCTCCGCGCCCAGGGCCGGACCCGGCGCATAGCCGAGAGAAAGCAGGTCCCGTCCGTTCACGGCAAGGCGGGACAGCTCCGTGCAGTCCCCGTCCGCTTCGACCTCGTCCGCCAGCGCGGCGAGGATGGACAATTCTTCCATTCTTGACTCCGTAACCCCGGGGGCCTGGGCGAGATTGTCCGCGCGCTTGACCGAAAGAAGCATATCGAAGCGCTCCCGTCCGATGCGGCCCAGCAGCCGCCGGACGGTTTTTTTGTCCGGGGGGATAAGCCCGTCGTGCCGCCGGACGAGCTCGCAGACGGCCTCGCGCTCCTCATTTGAAAACCGCAGCCGCGCCGCGACCTCCTCCGCGAGGGCGGCGCTTTTTTTCGCGTGCCCGTAAAAATGCCCCGCGCCTGCCTCATCCCGGGAGAAGCAGGCGGGCTTTCCCAGGTCGTGCAGCAGCATCGTCCACCGCAGGACCGGCTCTGCCGGGGCCGCCTCCACCGCCCGGACCGTGTGCTCCCAGACGTCGTATATGTGCCAGGGGCTGTGCTGCCGAAAGCCCACGCAGGGCAAAATCTCCGGCAGGACCGTCCCCAGAACGTCCGGGTAGTCCCGCAGGACCTGCGCCGCGTGCGGCCCGACGAGCAGGCCGTCAAGCTCCGCCTTCACGCGCTCCGGGGCGATGGCTTGGAGGGTGGGGGCCAGGGCCCGGAGGGCGGCGTCGGTATGCTCCTCGATCCGATAGCCGAACCGGGCGGCGAACCGCAGCGCCCGCAGGATGCGGAGGGCGTCCTCCGAAAAGCGCTCGACCGGGTCCCCCACGCAGCGCAGGAGGCCCTTTTCAAGATCTCCCTGTCCTCCGAAGGGGTCCACGAGGCCCGCTTCCGGGCTGTAGGCCATGGCGTTTATCGTGAAGTCCCGCCGGGCGAGGTCCGCCTCCACCCGGTCCGTGAAGGCGACGCTCGCGGGCCGCCGGTGGTCGGCGTAATCCCCGTCCACGCGGAAGGTGGTGATCTCATAGGGGATATGGTCCAGGACCAGGGTGACGGTGCCGTGCTTCACGCCCGTATCCCGCACGTCGCCGTCCGCGAACACGGCGTGGACCTCC
>CAJOIG010000067.1 GCA_905234575.1 uncultured Oscillospiraceae bacterium | reverse complement strand
TGGAGGCGCATCTCCCCGAAGGAGGCTGCGCGGCGCTGGCCATCGCCTTTGGGCGCTCCCGGGAGGACGCCGGAAGCGCGGCCCGGCGCATCCTGACGGGCGGGGCCGCGGACATAGCGGGCTCCATGGCGGGACTCCTCGGCCTCGGCGCCGACGGGCTCGGCGCGGCCCTGCGGCTCTCCTCCGACCTTCTGGCCGGGCGGGTGCGCGGCGGCATGGACGCCGGGACCCGGCCGGAGCTGTGGGCATGCGGCATCTCCGGGGATCTGCCCATCCTCTGCGTCCGGGCGGAGGGCGATCTCGCGGAAGCCCGGCGCGCCGTCAAGCGGCATGCGCTGCTGACGGCCTGCGGCGTGCGGTACGATCTCGTCCTTGAGACCGGGGAGGAGACCGGCGATTACCGGACGCCCCGGACGGATGCGCTGCGTCGTTATCTCGACCGCTACGGGCTTTCCGCCTTTGAGAACGTCTCCGGCGGCATCCGCCTTCTCGGCGACGCCGGGCCCGCGGTCCGGGCCTCCTCGGTCCGGACGCTGCCCGAGCGGTCGGACAAGCCCGTTTCTCTGCCGGGGGTACGGCCCATCCCGGAGCGGGACCCGGCGAAGGCGCCGGCGGTCGAATGGCTCTCCGGGGGCGCGGTGCGCTTCCGCACGCCGCCTCTGCCGCCCCGGGCGTGGTCGAACGTCCTCGCGAACGGGGACTTCGGCTATCTGGCCGCGGACGCGGGCACGGGGCATCTCTGGCTCCGAAACGCCCGGGAGTTTCCCCTGTCGCCATGGAAAAACGACCCGCTTGCCGCGGGCGGCGGCGAGGAGCTCTGCCTCATCACCGCCGCCGGGGCCAAAAGCCTCTTTGCCGACGGTGTCCGGCCCTGCGCCGTCACCCACGGCTTCGGCTGGACCCGCTGGGAGACGGCAAACGGCAGCGTGACGGCCTTCCTTCCCGCCGGACGAAGGGCGCGAGTCTTTCTCATCGATGGCGGCGACGGCGCGTATATTGGCTGGAAGCTGCCCCTGTGCATGGCCCCGGACCCGGCGGACGCCCGGTTCACCGTCGTCGGCATGGAAAACGGCTGTCTTACGGCGCGCAATCCCCGGGCCGCCTGGTCCGGCGTGACCCTGCGGGCGGTATGCAGCAAGAACTTCCAGGGCTTCACGGGCGACGCAGCCTCCTGGGACCGGGCCCGCTTCGACGGGCGGACCGGCGCGGGGCTCGACCCCTGCTTTGGGGCGCTCATCGACGGCGGCGGCCGGACCGTGCTGGTATGCGGCTGCGAGGAGGAGAGCGTCCTGCGGGAGCTCTGCGACCCGGACCGGGCGGCGAAGGAGCTGCTGCGGGTGCGGGACGGCTGGCGGAATACCCTGGGGCGGGTGCGGGTGAGGACCCCCGATCCGGCGCTCGACCGAATGATGAACGGCTGGATCGCCTACCAGGCGCTGAGCGGCCGGATGCTGGGCCGGACGAGTCTCTACCAGAACGGCGGGGCCTTCGGCTTCCGGGACCAGCTCCAAGACGCGGTGAACACGGTCCTCGCGGACCCCTCCGGGACCCGCGCCCACATCCTCGCCTGCTGCCGGCGGCAGTTCCGGGAGGGCGACGTGCTGCACTGGTGGCACGAGGACCCGCAGGGGAACGCCCACGGCGTGCGGACGCGCTGCTCGGACGACCTGCTGTGGCTGCCCTGGGCGCTGTGCGAATATGTCGAAAAGACCGGCGACGCCGCCCTCTGTTCCGAGGAGGCGCCCTGGCTCGAGGCACCGCCCCTGCGGGAGGAGGAGCCGGAGCGCTATTTCACGCCCGCGGCCTCGGAGGACGCCGAGACCGTGCTGATCCACGCCCGCCGGGCATTGGAGCGCGTCCTGGTGCGGGGCGAGGGCCCTCACGGGCTGCTGCGCACGGGCTCCGGAGACTGGAACGACGGCATGGACCGCGTCGGCGGCGAGAGCGTGTGGCTGACCTGGTTCTTCATCCACATCGCCGAGCGGTTCGCGGATCTGCTGGACCGCGTCGGCACCAAGGGCGCACAGAGCCTGCGGGAGGCGGCGGAACGCTTCCTCGCCGCGGCGGAGCGCGCCTGGGACGGGCAGTGGTATCTGCGGGGCTGGTGGCAGGACGGCGCGCCCCTCGGCGGCGCCGGAGCGCCCGCCTGCGCCATCGATTCCGTCGCCCAGAGCTGGGCGGCCTTCTGCCCCGGGTCGGATCGGCGGCGGGTGCGGCTGGCCCTGCATTCCTGCCTGGACCGGCTGTGGGACGAGGCCCACGGACTGACGAAGCTGTTCGAGCCTCCCTTCGAGGACGAGGGCCGGGACCCGGGCACCATCCGCGCCTGCGGACCGGGCTTCCGGGAAAACGGCGGACAGTACACCCACGGCGCGGTCTGGCTCGCCTCGGCGCTTTTACGGGAGGGGCTTACGGACGAGGGCGCAAAGATCCTTCGTTCCCTGCTGCCCACGAGCCACGATCCCGCCCACTGGGGTGCGGAGCCCTATGTTCTCGCGGCGGATGTCTCCGCCAACCCCGACCACTACGGAGAGGTCCTTTGGAGTTGGTACACCGGCTCGGCGGGCTGGTTCTTCCGCGTGGTGCTGGAGGACCTCCTCGGCATCCGTCTGAAGGACGGGCATCTTGTCGTGGAGCCGCGGCTGCCCTCCGGCTGGGAGGGCTATGAGGCCGACATCTGCGGACGGCACATCCGCGTCCACCGCGGCAAGACCACCATCACCTGAGCCATCCCGAAGAATTCACAAGTTTGTCATACCCTGTTCGGGTGAAATATGTTATAATAAGGAGGTCGAGCGTGACTATCGGCTTGGGAGGCGTCATCGTGAAAAGAGTTCGCAGCGAGCTTCTGCCGGGGGTGTTCCTCACCTGCCTGCAGACCGACAAATTCAAAACCGGGCTTCTGAGCGTCAGCTTCCTTACCCGCCTCTGTCGGGAGGAGGCCGCCCAGAACACCCTCATTCCCAGCGTCCTGCGCCGCGGCACGCTCCGCAGCCCGGATATGGACGCCCTGGCCGCCCGGCTCGACATCCTCTACGGCGCGCGCATCGAGCCCGTCTCCCGCAAGCTCGGAGAGATCCAGGCCATCGGCTTCTGGGCGGATTTCGTGGACGACGCGTTCCTCCCCGACGGAAACGGAGGGCTTTTGGAGGAGGTGGCGGCCCTGCTCGGCGAGCTGATCCTCTCCCCCAACACCCGCGGCGGCCTGCTGCTGCCCCAGTACGTGGACAGCGAGCGGGAAAAGCTCCTGGAGGACATCCGCGCCCGCCGGAATGACAGAGCCGCTTACGCCCGGCAGCGAATGCTCGAGCTCATGTGCGTGGGCGAGGACTACGCCGTGGATGTCCTCGGCGACGAGGAGACCGCGGAGAGCATCGGCTACGTCGCGCTGACAAAGCACTATCGCACGCTTCTCGCGACCGCCCCGGTGGAGATCTTTTACTGCGGCACGGCAGAGCCCGAGCGCGCCGCCGCCGCCCTGCGGGACGCGCTCATGACCCTGCCCCGGGGGGAGATCGACTACGACATCGGCACCGACATCCGCATGAACTCCGTGGAGGCCGGACCCCGCCGCGTGACAGAGGAGCTGGACGTCGCCCAGGGCAAGCTCGTGATCGGCTGGCGCCTCGGCGACAGCATGGAGGACCCCGACATCCCCGTCCTGCGGGTGATGAACGCGGTCTTCGGCGGCTGCGTGCTTTCAAAGCTCTTTCGGAACGTCCGTGAAAAACTGAGCCTGTGCTACACCGCGAGCTCCGGCCTCGACCTCATGAAGGGCGTCCTCATCGCCGCCTGCGGCATTGAGCCCGACACCTATGACCAGGCGCTGGACGCGATCCTCCGCCAGCTGGACGACATGAAGGCCGCCGAAAACATCACGCCCGAGGAGCTCGACGGCGCGAAGCAGGCGCTGACCCACGATCTCACCGCTCTGACGGACAGCGCGGGCGCCCTGGAGGGCTTCTGGCTGAGCCAGAATCTGCAGGGCCTCGACTTCGGCCCGGAGGAGCTCGCCGCCCTGCTCATCTATGTCACGGCGGAGGACGTGGCCGCCGCGGCCCGGAACCTCGAGTGCGACATGATCTACTTCCTGCGCGGCGAGGAGGAGACAAGCGATGCCGATGAAGAAGACTGATTCCCCTGCCGTCGGGGAGACACTTTACGAGAGCGTCCTGCCGAACGGCCTGCCTGTTTTTGTGATCCCGAAGCCCGGCTACCGCAAGACCTTCGCGGTGTTCGCGGCGAACTACGGCGGCGCGGACCGGCGCTTTGTGCGGGACGGCGCGGAGCGGGAGACTCCCGCGGGCGTCGCCCACTATCTCGAGCACAAGATGTTCGACATGCCCGACGGCGACGCCCTGATGGCCCTCACCGCCGCCGGCGCGGACCCGAACGCCTTCACCTCGGAGGATATGACCGCCTACCACTTCGAGTGCACGGACCGCTTTGACGAGAGCCTCCGCACGCTCCTGTCCTTCGTCTCCGAGCCGTACTTCACGCCGGAGAGCGTGGATCGGGAGCGCGGAATCATCGCCCAGGAGATCCGCATGGTGGAGGATGCGCCGGATTTCGCGGTGTACATGGACCTCATGCGCTGCCTGTTCCCGGAGGGGCACCCCCTGCGGGACGCCGTGGCCGGGACCGTGGACTCCATCCGGGACATCACGCCCGAGACCCTGTACGACTGCCACCGCGCGTTTTACGTCCCGTCGAACATGGCGCTCTGCGTCGTGGGGAACGCGGACCCCGAACGCGTGGAGCGCATCGCCCGGGAGGTTCTTGGCGCCGAGGGTGTTCCCGCGCCGGAAAAGCTCCGCGCGGACGACGGCGGGCTCCGCCCCGTGGAGACCTTTGCCCATCGGCGGATGGATGTCGCCGCGCCGCTGTTCATGATCGGCGCGAAGCTCGGCCCCGCCGTCCGCGGCCCCGAAGCCCAGCGGGAGCGCATCATCGCGGCGCTGGCCCTGCGGTGCCTCGTCGGGCGCAGCTCGCCGTTTTACCTGCGGCAGTACGCCGACGGTCTTCTGAACAGCACCTTCGGCGCGGACGTGGACTACAGCGCGGGACAGACAGTTCTCGCCTTCGACGGCGAGACCCCGGGCGATCCCCGCCGGGTGCTGGACGCGCTGACAGAGGAACTGACCCGCGTGCAGCGGGAGGGCTTGGACCGGGCGCTGTTCGACCGGCAGAAAAAGGCGAGCCTCGGGGCGCGCATCCGCGGCCTTATGAGCTTCGAGGGTCTGGGCGTCAGCCTGGCCTCGGCCCATTTCGCCGGTTTCCGGGCCATGGACGGTTTTGAGGTCCTCGGCTCCCTCACGGCGGAGGACGCCGACGCCTGGCTGCGCCGCATCGACCCGAACGATTTCGCGCTCGCCGTTGTCGAGCCCAAGGAGGGATAACCCATGTCGAACGCCGCCATTTCCTTCCCCATGCTGGGAAACTGGTCCATCTGCCCCCCGAACTGCTTCACGGTCTTCGGCCGCACGATCTACTGGTACGGCGTCATCATCGCCTGCGGCTTCCTGCTGGCGGTGAGCTACTGCTACCGCCGGTGCGACCGGGATTTCGGCATCACGCAGAACGACCTGACGGACATCCTGCTCTTCGGCGTGCCCTTCGGCATCATCGGCGCGCGCATCTACTACATCGTCTTTTTCGGAAACTACAACACCTTCGCGGACATGGTCAAGATCTGGGAGGGCGGCCTCGCCATCTACGGCGGGATCATCGCCGCGGCGATCACGATCCTCGTGGTCTGCCGGGTGAAGAAGATCTCTACGCTGGCGGTGCTGGACATCGTCTGCTTCGGCTTTTTCATCGGCCAGTGCATCGGCCGCTGGGGCAACTTCATGAACCGGGAGGCCTTCGGCTACGAGACGGACATTTTCTGCCGCATGGGTCTGACGCTGAACGGCGAGACGATCTACGTCCATCCCACGTTCCTGTACGAGTCCCTGTGGAACCTCGTCGGCTTCCTGGGGCTGCACATTTTCTCGAAGAAGGTCGGGCGGAAGTTCGACGGGCAGTACGCCCTGATGTACGCCGCGTGGTACGGCCTCGGCCGGATGTGGATCGAGGGCCTGCGGACGGACTCGCTGTACATCGGCGCGTCGGGCATCCGCGTGTCCCAGCTTCTGGCGGGGGTGACCTTCGTCGCCGCGTCCGCCGCGCTGTTCTTCATCCTGCGCAGCGGGAAGTGCACGCCGGAAAAGCTCTGGGTCAATCGCGTCAAGGCTGCGGCGGAGGCCTCGGAAACCGACGCCGCAGAGGAATAAGGAGGGGGCATCATGGCGGATTTTCGCAAGTTCATAGGCAGCGTCACCCAGCGGGCCGGCGGCCTTGCGAAAGGCGCGGCAGAGGCCGCGGCCCGCAGGACGAAAAACGTCAGCCGCATCGCGCGGCTGAATGTGGACATCTCCAGCGAGCGCGACACCATCAAGCAGGCCTACAGCGAGATCGGCAAGCTCTACTTCGAGACCCACCGGGAGGACCCCGAGCCCTATTTCGAGCAGCTCTGCCGGGAGATCGAGACCTGCCTCGAGGTCATCGCCGCGAAGGAGGCGGAGATCGTCCGCCTGAAAACGGAGCCGAAGGACGAGAACTGACCGGAAAACATTGCAAGGCGCCGCCCATCCCCGGGCGGCGCTTCAATCTGTCAAAAAACGACGCTCACGGTTTGTTACCAGAGCAGCGGGGGAGCTCGTGGGGGCAAGGCCTCCCTCGATTTTTAAACCGTTTTTTGCGTCAGCAAAAAATCAGCCGACCCGAAGGTCGGCTGATTTTTCTATTGGGTTTGCTCGGTGCCGGGGATCACTTGTCCCACTTGCGGCGGGGCAGGGCGACCATTGTGCCGGCGCAGAGGACCAGGACAGCGGCCCAGAGAACGATCGGGCTGTCATCCGCGGTCTTGGGAGAGCGCTTGCCGGGCTGGCCCTTGGACTGACCGCCGGGGGCGGGAGCGGGCGTCACGGCCGCGGCCTTGTAGAGGACCATGAACGGGCTCAGGCTGCTGACCTTCACACGCAGGCCGTCCGCCGTCTCCTCGGGAGTCAGGATTTCGCGGGTACCGTCATCGCAGAGGTGGATGATGGTGAAATCGAAGCCCGCTGCATTGGTCCCCTCGGGATAGGGGATGACCAGGGTGAAGGAGGTATCCTCGACCTTGTCGGCAAGGACCTCGCCAGCATCGGTGACCCAGTGGGCGTCGATGTCGTACCAGACAGCCTTGTCTTCAGAGAAGCCGGTCGGGATGACCGCAACAGCGGCAGCCTTCTGCTCCTCGCTGGGCTTCATGGGATCATAGGTGATCTCCACATGCTTATCCAGGCGGTCGACCGTGAAGGACAGCGTGCCCTTGGAGCCGTAGTAGTTCTTCTCGCCCTCGGCCAGGAAGTCACGCACGGTCTGGTTGCCGTCAGCAACGCCCTCCACGCGGGTGATCGTGTCGCCGTCCCAGGTGAGGTAGGTGTAGTTGTTGTTGTGGGTGTTAGCCGCACCGGAGCCGATATAGCCGGCATGGGCGTAGGTGAACTTAAGCTCGATTTCTTCCGTCTCGTTCTCTTCCGCGCCGAAGGTATTCGTGGCGACAATGTTAGCTCCGGGGAGCTTCACCATTTCGTCCTCGCCGCGGGAGTGGTCATGACCGAAGAACCACATGATGTCCATGCCGTAGGTCTCGACATAGGAGTTCACGAGCTTCACGATGGCAGCGGAGTTGCTGATGCTGTAGCCGTTGTCGTTGCTGGTGGTGGAGCCGTCCGGGTCGGCCGCAAGGTTGTGCAGGCCGGCGTGGGAGGAAATGACCACAAGCTCACCGTTGTAATTCGCGGCTACGTTCTCGAGAGCGGTCTGGATGTGCTTGTAAACGGAGTCGCCTTCTTCCTCACCGGTGCCGTAGTCGTTCTTCGAGAACGCATCGCCGTCCTCAAAGTTCAGGCCGATGACGATGAGGCCGTTGTCCGCCTCGATAGCGGCGGAGGTCTCGGCGTTCGCCTGGAAGCCCGCGCTGCGGGTATCGAAGATGATGCCGGTGCCGGAGATGACGCCGGTGCCCTCCAGGCCCGCGACGGGGTCGCCGTTCACGGGACCGCTGGAATAGTCGTCCAGGTTGATGCCCAGGTCGGCGTTGAGGTTGTAGTTGGTGTACTGGGTGGCAAAGCCGTTGTCGTGGTTGCCGGAGACCCAGACGGTGTCGATGCCAGCCAGCTGCAGGGAGACGCGGTTGATGACCTCGTTGACGCAGCCGGTGATATAGGCCTCCTGGTTGCCTGCGGTGTGGCCGTTCTCAAAGTCGCCGGTGGCGATGACCAGCGCGGGGATGAAGCCGTTCGTGGCAATGATGGTATCCTTCACGGCGGTGCCCACATCGTCCCAGGACTCATGGACGTCGGAGAAGGTGATGAGGGAGTTCTTCTGCACACCCTTCGCCAGGATGACGTTCACATTCACGTCGATC
>CAJOIG010000066.1 GCA_905234575.1 uncultured Oscillospiraceae bacterium | reverse complement strand
CTCATGATCGGGATCGCCGTGGTGGGCATCGTGATCCTGGGCCTCTTCGACGAGCTGGGCTGAGCCATGCTGTGCTTTGAGAGCGATTACATGCTGGGCGCGCATCCCGCCGTGCTGGAGGCGCTGATCCGCACGAATATGGAGCCCGCCACGGGCTACGGCGCGGACCCCTTCTGCGCCTCCGCCGCGGAGAAGATCCGCGCGGCCTGCGCCTGCCCCGAAGCCGACGTGCGGTTTCTCGTCGGCGGCACCCAGACGAATGCCGTCGTCATCGATGCCATGCTCGCGCCCTGGCAGGGCGTGATCGCCGCGGAGACCGGGCATGTCGCCGTCCACGAGGCCGGGGCCATCGAAGCGACCGGGCACAAGGTCCTCGCCCTGCCCGGGCACGCCGGAAAGCTCGACCCGGCGGAGCTCCGCGCGTGGCTCGCCCGCTTTTTTGCCGACGCAAACCGGGAGCACATGGTCGCCCCTGGCCTTGTGTACCTCTCCCACCCGACAGAGTACGGTACGCTGTACACCAGGGCGGAGCTCACCGCCGTCGCGGCGGCCTGCCGGGAGTACGGGCTTGTCCTGTTCCTCGACGGCGCGCGCCTGGGCTATGGACTCATGAGCCCGGCCTCCGATATGACGCTCCCCGACGTCGCCGCCCTGTGCGACGTGTTCACCATCGGCGGCACCAAGGTCGGCGCGCTCTGCGGCGAGGCCGTGGTCTTTCCCCGGGGAAACACCCCGCCCCACTTCCTCACCCAGATGAAGCGGCACGGGGCCCTGCTCGCAAAAGGGCGCCTCCTCGGCGTGCAGTTCGACGCGCTGTTCACGGACGGCCTGTACTTCCGGATCGCGAAGAACGCCGCCGACACCGCGGAACAGCTTCACTCCCTTTTGAAAGAAAAAGGATACGAGTTTTACATCGACTCCCCCACCAACCAGCAATTTGTCATCCTGGATAACGACAAACTCCCCACTATAGAGGAGCACGTCGCCTTCTCCCGCTTCGAGCCCTACGGCGAAACACGCACCGTCGTTCGCTTCGCCACGAGCTGGGCCACCCGCCCGGAGGACGTGGAGGCCCTGGCCGCCATTCTGTAAAAAAACACAATTCTCCCCTGTCCGACACTTGACAGGGGAGTTCTAATATGCTAACATATGAACAGTTATTCAGGTGTTTGTTTTTGAGGTGTGGACATGAACGAGGTTTTGGCAAACGACATCGAGCGCTGCAGCTTCCTCTGCGTGCACGAGGACACCGTCGCCCGCGTATTGCGGGATATGCCGGACGACGAGACGCTCTACGACCTGGCGGAGCTTTTCAAGGTCTTCGGGGACTCCACGCGGGTGAAGATCCTCTACGCCCTGTTCGAAGCGGAGCTCTGCGTCTGCGACATCGCGCAGCTTCTCGGCCTGACCCAGTCCGCCGTGAGCCACCAGCTCCGGGTGCTGAAGGCCAGCCGTCTCGTGAAGCCCCGGCGGGAGGGCAAGACCGTATTCTACTCCCTGGACGACGACCATGTCCGCAAGATCATCGCCCAGGGCATCGAGCATATTTCCGAATAAAAAAAGGAGAGAACGCCATGAAAAAGACCTACAAGCTCATCGACCTGGACTGCGCGAACTGCGCCCGGAAGATGGAGGACGCCATCAAGAAGCTCGACGGCGTGAACGACGCGTCCGTGAGCTTCCTCACCCAGAAGCTGACCCTCGACGCCGACGACGACCGGTTCGAGGCGATCCTAGCGGAGGCGGTCCGCTGCTGCAAGCGGGTGGAGCCGGACTGCGAGATCGTTCTGAAATGACGAAAAAGCAGAAAAAGCTGCTTTGGCGCATCCTCGCGGCCGGGGCCCTGCTCATCGCGGCGGCCTGCGTCCCGGCGGAGGGCGTCCTGCGGCTCGCGCTGTTTCTCGTGCCCTACGGCGTCGTTGGCTGGGACGTGCTCCGCAAGGCCGGACGGAACATCCTCCACGGCCAGGTCTTTGACGAGAACTTCCTCATGTCCGTCGCCACCCTCGGCGCGCTGATCCTCGGGGAATACGCCGAGGCCGTGGGCGTCATGCTGTTCTACCAGGTGGGCGAGCTCTTCCAGAGCGCCGCCGTGGACCGCTCCCGCCGCTCTATCGCCCAGCTCATGGACATCCGGCCGGACGTCGCCTTTGTCCTGCGGGACGGGGAACCGGCGGAGGTTGATCCCGACGAGGTGGAGGTGGGCGAGCACATCGTCGTGCGGCCGGGCGAGAAGATCCCCCTGGACGGCGTGGTGACAGAGGGCGCCTCCTCCCTGGACACCGCCGCCCTCACGGGCGAGTCCGTCCCCCGGGACGTGGGGCCCGGCGACGAGGTGGTCTCCGGCTGCATCAGCCGGACGGGACTTCTGACGATCCGGGTGACGAAGCCCTTCGGGGAATCCACCGTGTCGAAGATCCTGGAGCTCGTGGAGAACGCCGCCGAGAAGAAGGCGAAGACCGAGGGTTTCATCACCCGCTTTGCCCGGGTCTACACCCCCGCCGTGGTCATCGCCGCGGTGCTCCTCGCCATCGTGCCGCCGCTGCTTTACGGCGGCTGGGCGGACTGGGTGCATCGGGCGCTCATCTTCCTCGTCATCTCCTGCCCCTGCGCCCTGGTCATTTCCATCCCCTTGTCCTTCTTCGGCGGGATCGGCGGCGCCTCGGCCCGCGGCATCCTCGTGAAGGGCGGGAACTACTTCGAGCTGCTGGCCCGCGCGGACACCGTCGTGTTCGACAAGACCGGCACCCTGACCGAGGGGCGCTTCGCCCTGAGCTCGCTCCATCCCGCGGACGGCGTGGACCGGGAAGACCTCATCGCCTGCGCCGCCCTAGCGGAGAGCGGCTCGAACCACCCCATCGCCAGCTCTCTCCGGGAGGCCTGGACCTGCGAGGCGGACCCTGCCCGCGTGACGGACGTGACCGAGATTCCCGGCCAGGGCGTCTCTGTCCGCATCGACGGCGTCCCCGTCCTTGCGGGGAACGAAAAGCTCCTCGCGGCGGCGGGCATCCCCTGCCCCGAGAACATCCGCGAGCCCGGCACCGTCGTGCACGTCGCCCGGGACGG
The DNA here is from genome assembly GCA_905234575.1 of uncultured Oscillospiraceae bacterium. GTDB lineage: Bacteria > Bacillota > Clostridia > Oscillospirales > Oscillospiraceae > CAJOIG01. The sequence continues at coordinate 5,402 of CAJOIG010000066.1, read as the reverse complement.
GACCTATCTCGGCTATGCGGTCATCGCAGACGCCGTGAAGCCCTCCGCCGCGGAGACCGTCTCCGCCCTGCGGCAGCGGGGGATCCGCACCGTCATGCTCACGGGGGACAGTCCCGCCGCGGGGGAGGCCGTCGCCGCCGCGCTCGGCCTGGACGAGGCCCACACCCGCCTGCTCCCCGCGGACAAGGTCCGGCAGGTCGAGCGTCTGCTCGCGAACCGGGAGTCGGACCGGGCCCTCATCTACGTCGGCGACGGCGTGAACGACGCGCCGGTGCTCTCCCGCGCGGACGTGGGCATCGCCATGGGAGCCATGGGCTCCGACGCGGCCATCGAGGCCGCCGACATCGTCCTCATGGATGACGACCCCAAAAAGCTCCTCACCGCCATGGACATCTCCCGCCGCTGCCTGCGGATCGTGCGGGAAAACATCGTGTTCGCGCTGGGCGTGAAGGCCCTGTTCCTGCTCCTCGGCGCCCTTGGCCTCGCAGGGCTCTGGGCCGCGGTGTTCGCGGACGTGGGCGTCGCGGTCCTCGCGATCCTGAACGCCTGCCGCATGCTGCGGACAAAGGTCTGAACGCATCAAAAAAACAGACCCGATCGGCGGATTTCCGTCGGTCGGGTCTTATTGTTCCGTTGGGTCACTTGCCGAGCATGTCCAGGATCTCCTCCGCGGACCGGCCGCTGCTGACCAGGGAGGAGACGACCTTTTCGATCTCCTTTTTCTGGACGGCGGCCGCGGCGTCGGCGTCGGCCTGGCTCTTCCGCAGGCGGAGCTGCGCGAGCTGGCGCTCGGTCGTGCGGAGCTCCTTCCGCTTGGCTTTCAGCTGGACCTTGGCGTTCTCCAGCGCGTTCGAGAGGATCTGCTCCTCCTTGACGAGCTTCTTGCGGACCGCCTCCGCCGCGGCGATCTTGTCGTCGAGCTGGGCCTCGGAGAGGAGGGTCTTTTTATTTTTGCTTCCCTTGGGTCTGGACATGCTTGTACCCCCATAATATCGTAGTATTCGGCCGAAAAACGCGGCCAAATGATCCGTTTTTGGATATTATAATCCAAATTTTAACAAAAAGCAAGGACTATTTTTGGAAATAGTCGGAGACAAACGCGATTTCATATATGGAATAAAAAAGGGAGACGACCCGCGGCTTGGCGATCGTCTCCCTGGAAAGAAACCAGCTTATTTTCGATAAAACAAAATACCGAGGCAGCCGGGGCCGCAGTGGCAGGAAATGGTGCAGCCGGCCCGGGTGCGGATGATCTCCGCAAAGGGGACGCACTCCCGGACGGTGGCCTCCACGAGGTCGCGGGTGGCGTCGTCAAAGCCGGAATCGGTGATGAAGATCCGCTTCGGATCGACGGTCTCCGGCTGGGCCAGCTTGTCCCGGACGTACTGCACGAGGCAGGTCTGCATATTGCCGCGGTATTTCTTGCCGACGCCCATCCGGCCGTTCACGACGTTGATGCAGGGATGGAGCTTCAGAAGGTTCGCCCCCATGGCGGCGATGGTCGTGCAGCGCCCGCCGCGGCGAAGATACTCCAGCGTGGTCAGCAGGAAGCTGACGTCCAGCTTCTTCTTGCGCTCGTCGAGCTCCGCCTTGATAGCGGCGGCGTCCATGCCCTCGTCCGCCATGAGGCAGGCGTCCAGCACGAGATGCCCGATGCCGGTGGAGAGGTTCTCGCTGTCCACGACGTAGACGTTCCCGAGCTCCTCCGCGGCGATGCAGGCGTTCTGGTAGCAGGCGGACATGGCGCTCGAGATGGTGAAGTGGACGACGGCGTCCGCGCTCTCCAGCGCATGAGAAAAGACCTCCTGGTACGCCACGAGGTTCACCGCCGCCGTGGCCGCGGAACCGCCCGTGGCCTCGGTGATCTTGAAGAGAGCGTCCGGATCGATCTCCACGCCGTCGAGGTAGCTTTTTCCGTCGCAGGTGACCGTGAGCGGGACGATGGTGACGCCGTAGCGGGCCACGAGCTCCGCGCTGAGGTCGCAGGTGCTGTCCGCCGTGATCTTGACTTTCATAGGTCCGTTCCCCTTTTTTCGGCTGATGCTTGCATACGAAATGCGAAGACTATTGTAGTATACTTATCCGAAAAACGCAATCGGTTTTTTTGCGCCGCGCTCACAGCTTTTTCATGTGCATGGAGGCGGCCTTCAGCATGAGGCGCTTCACGCCCGCGCCGTCGAACTCGATCTCCACCAGGGCGTCGCCGCCCATGGGCTGCAGGGAGCGGACGATCCCCTCCCCGAAGACCTTGTGCTGCACCCGGTCCCCCACGGCATAGTCCGCGGCGGGCATTTGCCGCTTCGGCGCCGGAGCCTGCACCGTGCGCTTCGGCGGCGGCCAGGCGCTCCGGGCGGGCTGCGGCACATCCTCAAAGTCGAAGTAGGTCGGGCGCAGGTCCGCGTAAGGCCGGTCGATGTGCTCCGGTGGGATCTCGTCCACGAAGCGGCTGACCCGGTGGGCGGCGGTCTGCCCCATCAGCATGCGCTGGCGGGCGCTGACGAGGACGAGGCGGCGCTTGGCCCGGGTGATGGCGACGTAGGCTAGGCGGCGCTCCTCCTCCATGGCCTCCGGCGTGTCCGCCTGGAGCGAGGGAAAGACGCCCTCCTCCATGCCCACGACGAAGACCGTCGGGAATTCCAGGCCCTTTGCGGAGTGGATGGTCATGAGGGTGACGGTGTTCTCGTCCGGGTCCACGTTCTGCAGATCGGTGTAGAGGCTGACCTCGTCCAGGAAGCCCGCGAGGCTGTCGTCCCCGGTCTGCCGGACGTGTGTGGCGATGAAGGACTTGAGCTCCTGCACGTTTTCGAGGCGGTTGCGGTCCTCCTCGGTGTTCGACGACTGCAGCGCCCGGGCGTACCCGGTCTTTTCGAGAAGGGCGTCGTAGAGCTCCCCGAGCCCGCCGGTCTGCGTCAGGGCGGAGAGCTCGTTCATCATGGCGGCGAAGGCCTTGAGCTTTTCCGCCGCGCGGGCAAGCTCCGGGAACTGATCCGCGAGGGAGATGACGGTGAACAGCGGCAGGCCGCTGCTCTCGGCGAGGCCCCGGGCCCGCTCGAGCGTGGTCGCGCCGATGCCCCGGGCGGGGACGTTGATGATCCGGGCCAGACGCAGATCGTCCGCCGGGTTCAGCAGGACGAAGAAATACGCCATGATGTCCTTGATCTCCGCCCGCTCGAAGAAGGGGTTGCCCTTCACGATGCGGGGCCGGATGCCGTTTCGCAGGAACGCCTGCTCCAGGGCGCGGGACTGGGCGTTCATGCGATAGAGCACCGCGTGGTCCCGGAAGTTCTCCCCGCGCTCCACGGCCATGAGGACCTGGCGCACGACATACTGGGCCTCGTCCTCCTCGCTGCGGGCGACGTAGAGCGTGACGCGGTCGCCGTCCCCCGCCCGGGTCCAGAGCTTCTTCCGCTTGCGGCCCTCGTTGTGGGCCACGACGGCATTCGCCGCCTCCAGGATGTGCCCGGTGGAGCGATAATTCTGCTCCAGGCGGATGACCCGGGAGCCCCGGTATTCCTCCTCGAAGGAGAGGATGTTTTCGATGGTCGCGCCGCGGAAGGAATAGATGGACTGGTCATCGTCGCCCACGACGCAGATGTTCTTATGCTCCGCGGCGAGAAGGCTCGCGAGCAGGTACTGCAGATGGTTCGTGTCCTGGTACTCGTCGATGAGCACATAGCGGAACCGGCGCTGGTAGTGGGCCAGCACGTCCCCGTGCTCCTTCAGAAGGCGGACGGTGTTGTAGATGAGGTCCTCGAAATCCATCGCGCCGGCGTCGAACAGGCGCTTGGCGTACTCCCGGTACAGGAGCGCCACGGTCTGCAGGCGGTAGTCGCCGGACTTCTCCGCCAGGGCTGCGAAGTCCTCCGGGGACTGCAAGGCGTCCTTCGCCTTGTCGATGACGCTGAGGACCCAGTTGGGCCGGAAGGTCTTTTCGTCCTTATTGAGGTCCTTCACGACGCGCTTCATGACCGCCGTGCGGTCGGCGGTGTCGTAGATGGTGAAGGAGGTCGGGTAGCCCAGACGGTCCGCGTCTCGGCGCAGGATCCGCACGCAGGCGGAGTGGAAGGTCCGGGCCCAGACGTCCTCCGCGGCGGGGCCGAGCATGGCGTTCAAGCGGTCCTTGAGCTCGCCCGCGGCCTTGTTCGTGAAGGTGATGGCAAGGATTCGCCAGGGCTCCACCGGGTCCAGGGCGGCATACTCCTCCGCCTCCCGCTTGCGGGAGACATCCCCGTCGAGATACGCCTTCATCACAGCGAGCTTCTCCTCGTCCGCGTCGGGCGGGAGAACGTCGCAATCCGACGCCCGGCCGTACTTCACGAGGTTCGCCACGCGGTTGATGAGCACCGTGGTCTTGCCGCTGCCCGCCCCCGCAAGGATGAGCAGCGGTCCCTCCGTCGCGAGGACGGCCTCCCGCTGCCGGTCGTTCAGGGTCGGGAAGTTCCGGGCGATGACGGCCCGGCGGGTCTCTATGTAGTCGTTCGCAAAAATATCCATAGCTTTTCGATTATAGCACGTCCCTCCGGCTCTTGCAATTCCCGAAATCGGGATTATAATAGCTCCGAATCCAAAAAGGAAGTCCGAAGCGCATGCTGTTTACGAAACGTCAGATCCGCGCGCTGCTGGTGCCGCTCATGATCGAGCAGGTGCTCACCGGGCTCATGGGCGTGGCGGACACGCTCATGGTCTCCGGCGTGGGCGAGGCGGCGATCTCGGGCGTAGCGCTCGTGGACGCGGTGAATCTCCTGGTGCTCTACTTCTTCTCCGCCCTCGGGGCGGGCGGCACCATCGTCTGCGCTCAGTACATGGGCCGGGACGACGAGACCGACGCCCGCGGCGCCGCGCACCAGGTCCTCTACGCCAGCGCCGCGCTCTCCCTGGGGACGGCATTGGTGATCATCGCGCTGCGGCGGCCGCTCCTCGACCTCATCTTCGGCACGGTGGAGCCCGCCGTCATGGACGCCGCCGTGCTGTACATGCTCGTCACGGCGGCGAGCTACCCCTTCCTCGCCCTGTATACGGCAAGCGCGGCCCTGCACCGGGCCGTCGGCAACTCCCGGGCCCCGATGCTCATCGCCGCCGGCGCGGACGTGCTGAACGTCGCCGGGAACGCCGTCCTCATCTACGGCTGCGGCCTCGGGGTCCTCGGCGCCGCCGTCGCCACCCTCGTGAGCCGCGTCGTGAGCTGCGTCGTCATGCTGTGGGTCCAGCGCCGTCCGGGGCCCATCTCCCTGCGGGGCATCCTGCCGGTGCGGCCTGACCTGCCCATGATCCAAAGGGTCCTGCGGGTGGGCCTGCCCAGCGCCGTGGAAAACGGGATGTTCCAGCTTGGGCGGCTCGTGGTGCAGAGCACCGTGTCCGTCCTCGGCACCACCGCCATCGCCGCCCAGGCCGTGGTCTTCACG
>CAJOIG010000065.1 GCA_905234575.1 uncultured Oscillospiraceae bacterium | reverse complement strand
TCTACAAGGGCGAGTATCACCTGTTTTTCCAGTACAACCCCTACGACACGAAATGGGGCCCCATGCACTGGGGCCACGTCAAGACCCGGGACTTCATCCGCTGGGAGCGGCTCCCCTGCGCCCTGGCCCCGGATGAGCCGTACGACAAGGACGGCTGCTTCTCCGGCAGCGCCGTTGAGCTTCCCGACGGACGGCAGCTGCTCATGTACACCGGCGTCCGGCAGTCGCGCCGGGAGGACGGTCATGTGGAGGACTTCCAGACCCAGTGCGTCGCCATCGGTGACGGCGTGGACTATGAGAAATACGCCCTCAACCCCGTGATCGGCGCAGACCTGCTTCCGGAGGGCGGGAGCCCCAATGATTTCCGCGACCCGAAGATCTGGCGCGACGGCGGCACCTTCTATGCGGTGGCCGGCAACCGCTGCGACGACGGCAGCGGCACGATCCTCGTTTTCGAGAGCGATGATGCCCTGCACTGGCGCTATATCAGCGTGATGTCCTCCTGCCACAACCAGTACGGGCGGATGTGGGAATGCCCGGACTTCTTCCCCCTGGACGGGAAGGATGTCCTCCTCGTAAGCCCCCAGGACATGAAGGCCATCGGCCTGGAATTCCACCCCGGCAACGCGAACGTCTGCCTGATCGGACGGTTTGACCGGGAAAAGCGCCATCTGGTGCGGGAGCGCGTCCAGGCCATCGACTACGGCCTCGACTTCTACGCGCCGCAGACACTGCTCGCCCCGGACGGACGGCGGATCATGATCGCCTGGATGCAGAACTGGGACACGGCCCTCTGCCGTCCCAGGGAACTGCGCTTCATGGGGCAGATGACGGTGCCCCGCGAGCTGAGCCTCCGCGGCGGACGGCTGATCCAGAACCCCGTGCGGGAGCTGGAGCGATACCGCGGCGTACGGATCGACTACTACGGCGTGCAGATCACCTCCGAGACGACCCTGAACGGGATCAGCGGGCGCTGCCTCGACATGACAGTCACGGTCCGGCCCGGCAACGAGACCGCCATGTACCGATGGTTCAAGATCTACATCGCCCGGGACGGCGAGCATCGGACCACCATCCGCTATAAGCCCGAAAACAGCACCCTCCGCATCGACCGGACCAACAGCGGCTTCCCCCACGACATCGTGAACGTCCGGGATTTCCCGGTGCGGGCGCGGGACGGCGAGCTGAAGCTGCGGGTCCTCCTGGACCGCTACAGCATCGAGCTGTTCGTGAACGACGGCGAGCAGGCCGCCTCCACGGTGATCTATACGCCGGCCGAGGCCTCCTCCATCGGCTTTGCCGCGGACGGCGCCGTGCTGATCGACGTGGAAAAATACGACCTGGAGTTCGACGAGAATGAGCAAACGGTATGACGTGACAGCGCTGGGCGAGCTGCTCATCGATTTTACGGAAAACGGGCAAAGCGGCCAGGGCAATCCCCTCTTCGAGGCAAACCCCGGCGGCGCGCCCTGCAACGTGCTGGCCATGCTGACCAAGCTGGGGCGCCGGACCGCCTTCATCGGAAAGGTCGGCGACGACATGTTCGGCCGCAGCCTGCGGGACACCGCCGCGGACGCCGGGATCGACGTATCCTCGCTCCTTCTGGACGGCGGAGCCCACACCACTCTGGCCTTCGTCCACACCTTCGAAAACGGCGACCGGGACTTCTCCTTCTACCGGGACCCCGGCGCGGATATGCTGCTGCGGGAGGATGAGCTGCCCGAGGACCGGATCCGGGACACACGCATCTTCCACTTCGGCACCCTGTCCATGACCCACGAGGGCGTGCGGCAGGCCACGAAAAAGGCCGTGGCCATCGCCAAAGACAGCGGCGCGCTCATCTCCTTCGACCCCAACCTCCGTCCGCCGCTGTGGGCGAGTCTGGACGACGCCCGGGCGCAGATCGCCTGGGGCCTCCGCCAGTGCGACATCCTCAAAATCGCGGACAACGAGCTGGAGTTCATGACCGGCGAGACGGATTTTGCCTGTGGCGCGGAAACGCTGCGGGAGGGCTATCCCAACATCCGCGTCCTGAACGTGACAGCGGGCGCCGACGGCAGCTACAGCTTCTTTGACGGCGGCTCGGTGTTCGTTCCATCGTTTAAGCTCGGCGGCACCATCGAGACCACCGGCGCGGGGGACACCTTCTGCGCCTGCGTTCTGAACTATGTGCTGGAACACGGCGACGACCTCGACGGAGAACAGCGCCGGGAGATGCTGCGGTTTGCGAACGCGGCGGCCTATCTCGTGACCACGAAAAAGGGCGCCATCCGCTCCATGCCGGAGCGGGCCGACATCGAAAGCATCCTGAAAAACGCGTAGTTTTTTTCCGAAAAGCTATGGCATTCGGCGATCGTTTGTGATATAATAAACCAAGTGTGAAACCAGGGGTGGCTCCTCCCTGAAAAGGAGCGCAAATCCATGGCGGGCGGCCACTCCACTTTCTGGCCGTGCGTACATAAAGATAAGGAGGAAGTATCCGTCTGCTCACGGTGCGGCAGTGTGGAGACCTGTCGTAATGGGACGCGTCCTGCGCGGACGGTCCCGAGGCGGTCGCAGAGGAGTCTCGGCCGTCAGGGCAAATGCGTATGTCAGAAGTCGTAATGAAGGGTCTCAAAAAGATCTACGACAACAAGGTCACCGCGGTCCACGATGTGAACCTGCACATCAAGGACAAGGAGTTCATCGTCCTGGTCGGCCCCTCCGGCTGCGGAAAGTCCACCACCCTGCGCATGGTGGCGGGCCTGGAGGACATCAGCGAGGGCGAGCTGTACATCGACGGCAAGCTCGTGAACGACGTGGCCCCGAAGGACCGCGACATCGCCATGGTATTCCAGAGCTACGCGCTGTATCCCCACATGACCGTGTATGAAAACATGGCCTTCGCGCTGAAGCTCAAGAAGGTCCCCAAGGACGAGATCGACCGGAAGGTCCGCGAGGCCGCCGAGATCCTCGACATCACCCAGTACCTGGAGCGCAAGCCCAAGGCCCTGTCCGGCGGCCAGCGCCAGCGTGTCGCCATCGGCCGCGCCATGGTCCGCGACCCGAAGGTCTTCCTCATGGATGAGCCTCTGTCGAACCTCGACGCCAAGCTCCGCAACCAGATGCGCGCCGAGATCATCAAGCTCCGCCAGCGCATCAACACCACCTTCATGTACGTCACCCACGACCAGACCGAGGCCATGACCCTGGGCGACCGCATCGTCATCATGAAGGACGGCTACGTCAACCAGATCGGCACGCCCCAGGAGGTCTTCGGCAAGCCCGTGAACCTCTTCGTCGCCGGCTTCATCGGTATGCCCGTGATGAACTTCTTCGACGGCTGCAAGCTGATCCTCGACGGCGGCAAGTACTACGCCGAGATCCGCGGCGTGAAATTCGAGCTCTCCGAGTTCCAGCAGAAGGCCCTCAAGCAGAACGGACAGGGCTCCTGCGACATCGTGGCCGGCATCCGTCCGCAGCACATCAACGTCGGCGAGGGCGAGCTGACCGCCGTCATCGAGGTCTCCGAGATGCTCGGCTCCGAGTACAACCTCCACGCCCGCAGCGGCGACGACGAGGTCGTCATGGTGATCCCCACCGTCGGTCTCGCGGAGGACGTCTCCATGGGCAGCAAGGTGCACTTCTCCACCCAGCCTGAGCTCATCCAGCTCTTCGACAAGGCCACCGGCAACAACCTCATCTGGTACGACAAGGAATCCGCGGAAGCGGACGCCCCCGTCTGCAAGGAGTACAGCTTCTGAGCTGCCTCCGGCCGCGGCCAGACAAACCAATAAAACGGACCTGTTTCAGCAACGAAACAGGTCCGTTTTTTGTCCGGGAACAGCTCTTTGTTTACGGAAACCGCCGGTCATTTCGACTGCTCGAACAGCCAGTCGCGGACGGCCTCCAGCTTGTAGGCGTAGTCGAAGGAGGCCATGTGCTCCATGCCGGCGCCGCCGTTCAGCACCGTGCCGGGCTCCCAGCGGATGAAGTGGATGGCGTTGCCCTCGGCCAGCTCCTCCTCGACAAGAGCGGTCAGCTCCTCGGCGTCCGCCTGGGCGTCCCAGCCCTCGGCGTAGCTGTAGGGGACCCCGTCCTCGTCCAGCATGGCGAGGACCTCGTCCTGCCCGCCGACGGCCTTCTGGTCGCCGCCCGCGGCGATGTAGAAGAAGGTCTGGCTCTCCAGCCCCTTGAGCGTCGTGATGTCCCACTGGCCGTCCACGAACAGCTCTGCCGCGAAGAGATCGGTGGCGTTCGCCGCGGCGATCAGCATGGTCATGCAGCCCATGGACTGCCCGGTAGCGTAGAGCCGGTCCGTGTCGGCGTTGTACTTCTCCGCCAGCGCCTCCACCATGCGGGGAACCATGTCGATGTAATCCGTGGTGACGAAGCCGTTGTGGTCGTCCAGGATGACCTCGGTGAACACCGGCGCGATCACGATGGCAGGGTGCTTCTCCTGCTCGGCCTCCGTCGCCCAGATCAGCGCGCCCCAGCCCTGGGTCAGAACGGCCTCGGCGCCGCGGCCGACCACGCTGGAATCCGGGATGAACACGATCATGGGATACTCCGTCTTTTCGTCGTAGTCCTCCGGCAGGAAGACGTTGTATTCCACCGTCAGGCCGGTCTCCTCGTCCGTGTACTCGTCTACGGTGAACTTCGGCGCGACCTCTTCGATCATGGCCGTGAGCTCCGCGTCGGAGCTTTTTCCCATGCCCATGCCGCCGGACGCGCGGCCGGAGCCGGACGCCTCGCCGCTGGCAAAGGCCGCGGTGCCGAGAGCCAGGAGCATGGTCAGGATCAGAAGGGTCGAGATGATTCGTTTCATTTGGTCAACCTCACTTTATAAGAAATGGTTTTCTTTGGATCCCTGTATTTTGCCTCGGAAAAATGAAGCCGTCATGAAGGCAAGATGAAAAGCGGATGAAATTTACGTCTGCGGCATCGAAAAGACGAACTCGCTGCCCTCGCCCGGGACGCTTCTGGCCGTGATCGTGCCGCCGTGCAGACGGGCAATCTGCTGCGCGAGACTCAGGCCCAGCCCGACGCCCCGGCGCTCGTCGCTGCGGGAGCGGTCCGCCTGGAAGAAGCGGTTCCAGATACGGTCCAGATCCTCCTCCGCGATGCCGATGCCGTCGTCCCGGACGGAGACGCAGGCGTTCGCTCCGTCCCGGTAGGCACGCACCCAGACGTGTCCGCCGTCCTTCCCGTATTTCACGGCGTTCGTGACCAGGTTCTGGACGAGGCTGATGAGGAGCGCCGCGTCCCCGCTGACGGTGACGTCCGGCTCCGCCTCGCATTCGATGGCGATGTCCCGCTCCGTGACCGCCCGCTGCTCCGCGCAGACATCCGCCGCCAGCTCCGCGAGATCCAGGGGCTCCCGGTCGATCCGGCGGGTCCCCTGCTCCAGCCGGGTGTAGGACAGGAGCTTGCCGACGAGCTCCGACATCTTCCGCGCCTGCCTGCGGATCTCCGCGACCGATTCCTGCACGGCCGCCGTGTCCTCCGGCATCTTTTCCGCCATCTCGCACTCGGCGAGGATCACGGTGGTCGGCGTCCGCAGCTCGTGGGAGGCGTCCGAGGTGAACTGCCGCTCGGCCTCGAAGGAGCGCTCCAGGCGGCCCATCATGTCGTTGAAGGTATCCGCCAGCTCGTGGACCTCGTCCTTCCCCGGCGTCAGCTCGATCCGGCGGGACAGGTCGTGCCCGTCCGAGATCTCCCGGGCGGATTCCGTGATCTTCCGCAGGGGGCGCAGGGCTCGTCCGGCGATGGCCCAGCCGCCCAGCGCGGCCAGGAGCACGATGATCGGAAGCCCGATGCAGGCATAGTTCACCACGGACCCCATCACGTTCTCCATGCTGTCCTCCGGCAGCAGGCCAACGATCCACACGCCGCCCGCCTCCTCGGAAAACGGGGCTTCCCCGGACATCCCGTCGGAGGGCATGGCCTCCCCGGAGACCGGCAGCTCCCCGGACGCCTCCGGCTCCCAGGAGGTCTCCTCCCGGCTGAAGCGGTCGCGCAGGTCCGCAGGACCGGCGATCCAGCGGATGTAGCAATAAAGCTCCGCCTCCTCCGCGGCGAGGCGGAAAACGCGGTCCTGCTCGCCGGAGAGCAGCAGGCCGGGCATCCGGGCCTGGATGCCGAAGACGTCCGTCCCGGCCAGGAGCTCGCTCCCGTCCGCGCCGTACACCAGAAGATACGCGCCGTCGTCGTAGGTGCGGCCCTTGAAATCCCGCCCGCGGCCGCGGCCGCTGTCCAGCTCGACGGCATAGCGGGCCACCGCCGCCTCCAGTGTGGCGGCCGCCGTGCTCTCGGCCGCCTTGCCGGAGATCATGTGCAGCGTCAGCAGCAGCGCCGCCGCCACCAGGAGCAGCAGCCCCGCAAACCAGAGGGTCAGTTTCGTCTGTAATTTCATGCCTCCGGCTCCTTCAGTACATATCCGTATCCGCGGATGGTCTGGATGAGCTTCGGCTCATACTCCGCGTCCACCTTCTTCCGCAGCATGCGGATGTACACGTCCACCACGTTGGAGCCGACGATATAGTCCCCGCTCCACAGGTTCGTCTCGATCTGCTCCCGGCTGAGCACGAGCCCCTTGTTTCGAATAAGGTATTCGAGCAGGGCGTATTCCTTGGCGGTCAGGCTCAGCTCCGTCTCGCCGCGGGTGACGCGATGGCGGGCGGTGTCCACCGTGAGATCGGCGCAGGCGTAGGTATTCGATTTGGACGCGCCCTTGCGCCGGGTCAGCACACGCAGGCGGGCCATGAGCTCCTCGAACTCGAAGGGCTTGACCAGATAATCGTCCGCGCCGAGATCGAGGCCCTCGACCTTGTCGGCGAGCGCGTCCCGCGCCGTCAGAAACAGCACCGGCGTGTCGTCGCCCTTCTCCCGTATATGAATCAGTACCTCGAACCCATCCACCTTCGGCATCATCACGTCCAGGATCACGGCGTCGTATTCCACCGCCGCCAGGTAATCCAGCGCCTCCTGTCCGTCAAAGCAGGAATCCACCGAATACCCCTCCCAGCCCAGCCGCCGGGTGATGACCCGGTTGAGGGATCTTTCGTCCTCGGCAAGCAATATCCGCATATCGCACCGTCCTTTTCTGTCGCTGCAACCACTATACGCAGGATAAATGAAAACAGGATGAAAAACAAGGCAAAAAAAACTTGATTTTTTTCATGGCAGTTTCATTTTCGCGGGGTATGCTGACAGCATCAAACAGCGAAAGGAACAAAGCGACCATGAACATCAAGAAGATATTCCATAACTCTCTGATGGCGGCGGCGATCGTCCTCTGCCTGATCCTCAGCCTGACCGTCGCCGCTTCCGCCACGGAGGAGATCACCGGCGGCAGCGCCCTGGACACGGAGAGCATGTTTACCGACCGGGATCTTGAGCAGACCGCGGACCGCAAGGACGCCGTCTCCTATACCGTCAAGAGCGGCGAGGACATCCACATCAGCTCGGCGGGCGTGTATGTGCTGACCGGCGCCGCCTCCGACGTCACCGTTTATATTGAGGCCGGCGACGAGGACAAGGTCCAGCTCGTCCTGGACGGCGTCACCATCACAAACGAGGATTTCCCCTGCGTCTACGTCAAGAGCGCCGACAAGGTCTTCATCACCACCGGCGCGGACAGCGCGCTCTCCGTCACCGGGACCTTCACGGCGGACGGCGAGACCAACACCGACGGCGTGATCTTCTCCCGGGAGGATCTCACCCTGAACGGCACGGCCAAGCTCACGATCTCCTCCTCCAACAACGGCGTCGTCTCGAAGGACGATCTCAAAATCACCGGCGGCACCTACGAGATCACCGCGGCCTCCAAGTGCTTCGAGGCGAACGACTCCATCCGCGTCGCGGACGGCACCTTCACGCTGAACGCGGGCACGGACGCCCTCCACGCCGAGAATGACGAAGACGACGCCCTCGGCTGGGTCTACATCGCCGGCGGCAGCTTCGCCATCGAGTCGGGCGACGACGGCATCCACGGCGAGTCCATCGTGCAGATCGACGGCGGCACCTTCGACATCTCCGCCGGCGAGGGCATCGAGGGAACCTACATCCAGATCAACGACGGCGAGATCACCATCGGAAGCTGGGACGACGGCGTGAACGGCGCGGCCAAGTCCGCCTCCTACTGGCCGACCATCGAGATCAACGGCGGATACATCACCATCGTCATGGCCTCCGGCGACACGGACGGCGTCGACTGCAACGGAAACCTCATCATCAACGGCGGCACCATCGACGTTTCCGGCATGTCCACCTTCGACTACGACGGGTCCGGGCAGTACAACGGCGGCACCATCATCGTGAACGGCCAGCAGCTCAGCTCCCTGCCGAGCCAGATGGGCGGGGCCTCCGGCGGCATGGGCCGGCGCGGACGCTGGGGCTGAGAACCGTCCGGCGCTCGCGGGATACAAACGAAAAAAGGGCAGACGTTTTCGGCGTCTGCCCTTTCCTTCTGTCAGCTCTCCCGGGGAAGCACCAGGATCGCGCCCTCCCAGCGGCCGCCGGAGGAGGCGTCCACCGGCGCGCCGTCCACCGTGACGATCCCGTTCACGACGGAGCTTCGGTCCACGGT